>JAPLUP010000632.1 GCA_026397575.1 Candidatus Zixiibacteriota bacterium | reverse complement strand
ATCATGTTTCACTACCGTCGTGCCGAGCCAAATCAAACGAATATCTGCAAGCAATGTATTGTGCCGATGGATATCCGGCAAGCTGTTATCGCCGGGCAGCCCACAGCAAGCGCGGAAAACCGAACCTCACTACCCCGATGGCCGCAAGCAAACCGCTAAGACATCGCAACATATTCGAGCCCCAAACGAGCGAACTCAGATCGAACCAGAAGTCGATCAGGGCGGGGGCGACAAGAAGTGCTGAGATTCGGAGTCCGAGAGAACGCCCGCCACCACTCCTCGCGACAGTCAGGCTGCCCCAAAACAGCCCACCATAAAAGCCGGTGCAACGACTGCATAAACTAAGTGGTGTCCCGCCGATGACAAATGATCGTTCCGGTATCTGATGGCAGAAGTGATTATACAGATTTAGCACAGCCTCCGCTTCCGGTTGTCCGTATCTGCTCAGCAGCGGAGGTGACATTCCTATCAGGAAGTAAACGCCGGCCAGCAGCGGAACTCCCCATAACAGAATTCGATAACCTGTCTTAACCGCTATCGGTGCCTCAGGTGTTGGCGACGGCGCTTGGAATGCCGGTACGTTCCGCTTCATAGACAACCCTGCCGTAAAGGTAGTAAATCGCCAACTGCGCCCAAAAATAGGTAAACAGGACGCCAATCAGCAGCGCCAGCAGACCGAACCAAGCCACAATTTGGAACAAAATCGACATCACCCAGACTATCAACAGGTTGCCCAGATTCGCTCTTAGGAATCCCCACATGCCACTCAAGTCAAAGGCATCGCCAATATTGCCCGTGCGGGCAAAACGCACGGTGATATAGGGGAGAATCAGTGCGAATGATAAGCCAATGAAAATCATCGCCAACCAACCGATACAGGGAATGAATATCAGTACAAGATAGATGATCGCCAGTGGAATGCTGTAGATTATCCCAATCACAAAAAACAGCAATCCGGAAACGAACTTGTCTCCGAGATTGTCCCAGGCCGGCAGTGGCAACTCCTTGCCGTGCGAACTCTGTCTGGCCACCTGCAGGAGATAGCCAAGAACAAAGGGAATGCCGATAAGCACGAGCGACAACAGGCAGAATGCCGCCCCAATCAGGATTTTCTGAAACCAATCCTCGTCTTCGAACATGTAGGAAAACGACCGACCCAGGTTTTCCATAAACTCCTCCACAATACTACGGATCTTCTGTAGCGACATTGCTTTCGACGGTACGACTACCACTGTGGTAGCTAATGTCAACAAAAACAGCTTTGCCTGCGTTGCCGAGAGAAGCTCGAAAAAAACAGCGCGCCATTCCTTGATGGAGAATTGGCGCGCCAAAAGGTTGTTGTTGCTTTGGGCAACTGGATCACTAAAACGGTAGGAAATCCTTGACAAAAACCGACGGTTGGGCCGCGAAGCCGACTCCGAAAAAGACGATCTGCTTGCCGTCAGGAGTCCAGTTCGGCGTAGTACAGTTCTTTCCGGCTGTCGCAAATGTAAACTGCCGCGACTGCTTGGTAGCAAGATTCATCACCCAGATATTGTTGACGCTCGTGGTGGTAATCACATAGGCGAGGTATTTGCCATCGGGCGATATCACTCCGGAGAATTCCATTGCCGGCGAGTTGGTCAGAGTGTCAGTTTCTGCGGTCTTGAGCGAGCGGAGTACGATGTCTTCGGTGGCGCTACCACCGCCCGGATTCAGTCGACTGATTGTATAGCAAATGTGATCGTCATCGGGCCCAAAACTCCCGTAATAGCCGATCTTATCTTCGGTTGCCTGCCTGGTATTGCCGGTCAGTGGGTCAATCCACCAAAGAGATGATTTGCCGGGCCGACACATCCTAAATAGAATTCGCTTGCCGGAAGGTGAATAGGCGAGCTGTCCGACGGTAAGCAGCATGTCTTCCGTCAAACCCTGTTGGGTCAGTAGTTCCTTTAGTGTGGTCTCTCTATACTTGAGCAGATTGCTAATTTTCTCACCGGTGCGGGAACCCGATTTGTAACGAAATATCTCCCACGAGCCGTCGGAAAGCTGCGGTATCACAAACTCACTTCCGTCCAGCGACCAACTGAAAACCGGCACCGGCATTTTGCTGAAATCAACGCCCGGTAATACTCTCTTCTCAGTGTGTGTATTCGCATCACCCAGGTATAGCTCTATCGGCCCCTCGTAATTCTTGGGGTCAGCCCGTAAGTACGCAACCTTGCCGGGTCCAGCTGGAACAGGATACATGATGTTTTCAAACAGTAACTTGCCGGCCTCCTTCTCATACTGACCGGATACTGGCTGGGAGGCGACAATCAGGAGACAAGTTATCAAGAATAGGGTTTGCAACCGAAGCATTGATTTTCCTTTCCTAAACATTCGTCTATTTATACATCGGCAGAGGTCCTAAGTCGAGTTAATTTTGATGGTCAAGGGCCGCAAGGGGTTCACCTTAACCCGGATTCTACCAGTTGACAAAACTCGTTGACCAGACTAAGCTTGGAATCCATTGCAGCAATTAGTTTTGAACAAACAAGGTCGTTATGCGTCATCAACTAGTGTTGGGGAGTACCGGGAATGGTGAATGAGAACATTACGGAACTGGTAGAGCGGTTCAAAGCTGGTGACGAGAAGGCCTTTAATGAACTGATACGGATATTCGAGAAGCGGATCTATGCGCATGCCTATCAGATGCTGGGAAATCACACTGAAGCCGGCGAA
>JAPLUP010000039.1 GCA_026397575.1 Candidatus Zixiibacteriota bacterium | reverse complement strand
CATTCGGCAAGTTTGCATCGGCGTTGCGCGATCTGCGCACCGAGATGAATGGTATCAGCCAGGGCGAGTTGTCGGTTGAGCAGAAGGTTGATTACCTGACATTGCAGGGGAATATTGAGACTCAGCTACTCTGTCTAAGTCGCTCGCCACTGATGCAAGATAATCCCAAGTTGTTTTCAGGCAAAGCCAGTGACGGCATCTGTCAGATCATGCTGTCACAATCATTGTCGGATACCGTCAAGCTGGAGTCGATATTGGGACGGCTTGACGACCTACCCCGTTTCCTGAAGTCCGCACAGAAGCTTCTGAAGGAACCGCCGCAGATCTGGATTCTGCTGGCTGATGAGGAGATCGAGAACATGGTCGGTTTCCTGAACGACATTGTCGGCTATTTTGGCCCCGAGTTCCCGCAACGCCGTGACGAACTACAGGAGAAAATAGCGACGGCTGCCAGCGCGCTGGAAGACTTCTCTGACTTTCTCGATACCCTCAAGACGAAGGAAGGTCAAGCTTTCGCGGTCGGCAAGGATTTCTACGACAAACTGCTCCGGCAGCAGTACTTCCTCGACTACGACTCTGATTCGCTGCTGAAAGTGGGCGAGGCGCTGTTCGCAAAGTCAGCGAAGCTATATGACTCGGTTTCGGCGATTGTCGACACACTGCCGATGCCGGAGGATTTCGCCTATTTCATCCCCAAGAGTTTCTGTCGCAACGACGTCATGGATTACTTTCAGTGGGAAATCAACCAGACGCGTGACTGGATCGTTTCGCACGATTTCGCCACTGTGCCCGCGAACGTCGGGGAATGCGTTCCGGTCGAGACATCGGCGTTCATTCGCAATGTGGTAGGTGGCATCGCCTATCAACCGGTAGGCCCGTTCGAGCCGACACAGATCGGCCGGTTCTACGTTCAGCCCTCCCCCGATTCGCTTTCGGACGCCAATCGTTCGGCCTATTTCCGCTATTGTACTCGTCGCGGTTTCAAGGGGGCTGTGGCTTATGATGTTTATCCGGGACATCATCTCCAAATGCAAAGGGCGAACCACAATCCATCGCGGATGAGTCGATTCCAGCGCGACAACATGATGGTCGAAGGCTGGGCGCTCTATTGCGAAGAGGAGATGTACCGGGAAAAGTTTTACGGAGATGATCTGCGAACCTATCTGGCGACCCTTGGTGGCATTCGGTTTGACGCCGCGCGCATGGTCGTGGACGTCAAGCTGCAAACCGGTCAATTTACTTATCAGCAGGCGGTGGATTGGATGGTGGCGAATCTCGATGCCGAGGTTGACTACATCGAGAAAGAAGTTAACCGCTACACGCTTGCACCGGCGCAACCGAGTAGCTACTTGTTGGGCAAGGAGTACCTGCTAATGATCCGGGACCTGTACAAGACCAAGCTCGGACAGAAGTATACGCTCAGGAAGTTTCACGATTTCATTTTGGGACAGGGAGGGATTTCGCCGGTGTTGGTTTACAAACAGTTGACCGGTCAAATCTTCTGAACTGACGCTGCCGACCCTGTCAGCAAGAGATCGCCCTGACGTCAGCGACCGCTTCTCCGGATTGCACTCGCCTGCGGCCGTGCAAATACCGCAAGTTGCCCCAGGCTGGTACTTCATTTTTCGGTGGTTTTTTCCGATACAAATGATAGAACAGGCGACGGTACGCCACTCCCGTAACGTTGTGGCATCCCGCCTCTTGACGGAAAGGCACCGCTATTCGTCGCCACGAAGACGACATTTGTGCGGGCGGCTGTATCAACCGACGGCACCCTTCGAAGAGGAAAGCTGGCAACAATGGCAAAGATCATTCATGCATCCGATTTCTGCCTTGGCAGGCAGTTTTCGGGCATCGGTAAAGCGGGCGATTTCGTTCGCCGAGCGCTTAAGGAATCGCTGGAGAGCGCGGTGACACTCGCGCTGGACCGGAGCGTCGACCTCTTTTTAGTATCAGGCAATCTGTTTGCGAGCAACATAGTATCGCGCCATCTGGTTGATTTTGTCCTTCAGCAGGTTGAGCGGCTCGGGAAAATACCGTTTGTGGTGCTACCCGGCATCCGCGATTGCTTCGAGGAGAACTCCATATACCGCCTTTTGTCCACGGAAAATCGACCGGAGAACTTCTATCTATTGAACAGTCGTCAAGCGCCCTATCTCAGTTTTCCTGAATCGGAAATCACGGTCTACGGAGCAACCTGTTTCGGAGAAGGAACAGTGGCGACCGAGCAACCGCTGCCGGTCAAAAGTGATTTGCCGGGCGTCCACATTGTCGCAGTCAATTATCCTGAATCACCAGATGCCGCTTGCGGGAGTTCGGGCTTTGGTGCAACCGTCGATGCCATAGCCAAGGCAGGCTTCGACTACGTGGCGGTCGGCGGCTTAGACTATCGCCGGTGGAACGATTATTCTTACTCAAGCGGCTCAGCGGAGACGCAAGAATTCGAAAGCATCGAGTCCGGGCAAGTGCTCTTGGCCGAGATCAGCCGGAGTTGCCCGGTGATCGAGAAATGCCGCACGGGACAAATGGTTTGGAAACAACTTCAGTTGGACAACGCGCGTTTTCGCTACAATATCGAATTGGAAGAGGAACTCCTTAAACATGCCTCTTCGGGGACGTTGCTGCGGATCCATTTTGACGGGGAATTCACCCCGGAGGGGTACGTTGATCTGACGGCGCTGGAAAACGGATTCAGAGATCGGTTCTGCTGCTTGCGAATTGAAGAAACCCGCCGACTTGAGACCAACCGCGTGCGCGTCGGTGGTACGGGGGGTGACACGCTGCTTACCGACTACACTTACTTGTTGGAAGATGCAATCGAGAAGGCAACGCCGGAGCTAAAACCGCGATATCTGCAGGCGCTGGTCACCGGCAACGCGATGTTGTCAGGCAAGGATGTGATCTCATGAAGCTACAGAAACTGCATATCAAACGCTACGGACGCTTCGATGATTTCGCTATCGATTTCGGCGAAGGATTCAATCAGATCATCGGGGATAACGACACCGGCAAAAGCACATTGGTGCGAGCGATCTACGCCGTGTTGTTCGACAACCCGGCCACAACCCGTTGGGAAGGACAGCATGCCGACCTGTCAACAACGGAAGCACCCTATCTGTTGCACCTGGAATATCAAGCCAATGGCAAGTCGTACCGTCTGACAAAGGATATTGCCACAGAAATGACGATGCTCGAAGAGGTTGAAACCGGGGGCAAGTGGAACACGCCAGCCGATGTGCAGGAACAAATCGGTAAGGCGCTCGGCTTCACGGAAAAAGAGCTATATGTGGCCTCGTCGCTGGTCAGGCAGGATGATCTTGCAGGAGTCGAACTGGCGACCGAGTTGATTCGCGACAAGCTGGAAAAGATGCTCAACAACAGCAAGGACGACCTACTCGTGTCGCGGCTGTTGCAACGTATTAGCAACCGTCTCGCGCAGATTCAAGGCAAAGATGAGGGTCCGGCGGGGGAAATTCACACCGTTGAAAAGCATATCAGCGAATGGACCAACGACCTCAATACCACCAAGTCAAAGATTGTCGAGCTGCTTGAGGCCCGACGCCGACAGGAAACCATTGGCACCGAGTTGCAGGCCGTGCAGATGGCTTTCGAGGGCAAACACGACTTGTTTCGCAAGAGCAAGCTGGCGCTAGAAGCCGAGCAGAATCTTAATCAGGAGCGAGATACCTATCTCGAATGGGGCCGTCGCACCAAAGAAGCTCAGGAGAGCAAGAACCAGATCACGACGAAGAAGGAAGCGCTCAAGACATTGGCCAAGATCGAGCGCTCTGACCTTAGATCAGCCGAGACACTGGCGACCCAGAATCAGTTGCTGCAGAGTCGACTCGAAGACGTCGCTATCCGTGCGGAAAAGGAAGCAGAGAGCGCGCGATCGCAACAACCGAAAGGTTGGTACCGAATCCTGGTCGGAATTGCCCTACTGTCGACAGTAGTCTGTGCTTTCCTCTGGAACAAGCTGCATGATGTCGTCTATGTCGGTGGAGCCGGAGTCGGTGTCCTGGTAGCGCTGGTAACAGTGGTAATGTGGACGTCGGCATTGGCGGCTCACAAACGGGCACTAAGCAGACAGAAGGAAGCCGAAGCGCGCTGGGAGGAAGAAAAGGAAAAAGTCTATAAAGGGACGGAAGTCGTGCAGGCTTTGCTGCGACGCTTTAATGTCAAGACCGTCGAAGAAATGGGAGAGAAGTACGAAGAGTACCGCGATCTTGATCGCGATATCAAGACACTGGTCGCTCGTTACGAGACCCTGCTTGGCAACAACAATCTCAAGGATATGGAAGTTGAGTTGGACGAAATGACAGCTCGCATCAGCCAGCAGCAGGAGACCTTCAATAGATATCGCTTGTATGCAACCACCCCGGAGAAACTCGAGCAGTTGCAGCGTGAATTGGCCGAACTGGATAAGAGGCTGCACCAGCTTCAAGATGAAAGCTTCAACTTGGAGAACAAGCTGAAATTCCTCGAGGCCGGCAGCGATATCATGGCGCCGTTTCAGGAACGCATCGAGGAGGGTGACCGGCAGTTGCGACTCTTGCGTACCGAAGCCGAGACTCTCTCTATCGTGGCACGCTATCTGGAAGAAGCGCGTCGTCGCGTGCTGAAATCATCAATCGAGATTCTCGAAGACGAGGCATCGCAGATACTGCGGGAGCTAACGAATGACCAATGGCGACGTGTCAAACTCGATCGTCATACATTGGCAGCGGAGATAACCGCCGATGGCGACAACTGGATGAAGTCAACATCTTCTCTTTCCAAAGGAACGGTTGATGCACTGCATCTGGCGTTGCGACTGGCTCTGGTCAAGATCATTTCCGCAGAGACCAGACCGCCAATCATACTTGAAGATCCTCTGTTGCATTTCGATCGGCAGCGGAGAGACTGCGCCATGACCGTGCTGAGGCAGTTTGGGGAGGACTATCAAGTCCTGTTCTTTTCAACCGACCGGCGATACTCGGACGAGGCCGATTGTACGATTGATCTCAATCTGACGGCTGCCACGATAGGGTCACAAAGCCCGACCCTGAGCAGTTAGCTCGTCCATTTTATTCCGTTTGCCTAACGGTCAACGTTTGCGTATACTCACGTCTTTATGGCCAAGCACATTTTCGCTCCATGGCGCGGTGAGTTTATTCGCGGTCCCAAACCCAAAGGGTGTATCTTCTGTCTGATGCTGGCGGAGAAAAGAGACCGCGCCAATCTGATTCTCCATCGCGCCGAACACAGTTTCATCGTCTTCAATCGCTACCCGTACACTTCCGGACACCTGATGATCGTGCCGAATCGCCATATCGGCGATCTCGAAAAGCTGCCGGAAGCCACGTTGAACGAAATGATGGCTTTGTCCAAGCTGGCCGTGAAAGCACTGCGGACCGAGTTTACTCCACGCGGGTTTAACATTGGGATGAATCTTGGACGATCCGCCGGCGCCGGAGTAGCCGGACATCTGCACCTTCACATCGTGCCTCGCTGGGCCGGCGACAGCAACTTCATGGCAACGACCGGCGATGTACGCGTGATCTCCTTCTCGCTGGAGGACGTCTATCAGGCACTTCACAAGCATTTTCGCAGACCGTGACCGCCAAGAGAATCCCCACAAAGCAGGAACTGCTGCAGCTCCAGAAACTGTATCGCACCGACAAAAGGATCGGGCAAGCACTGGGCAACGCATCGGAGCAACTGGTCGCTTACTGGCGCCGGAAGAAGGGTGTTGGCAAATCGATTTTTCCCAAATACTCACAGCGAGAGATCAGCGAACTGTGGGAGCGTTTTGGAGACGATCTCCGGTCCGGTCAAGAGTTAGGGATCACGAAGCAAGCCTTCTATCGCTGGCGCAAGAAATACAAGATCTTCGGCCAGCCGGCGATTCTGCGCCTGGAACAACTTGAACTAAAATTCTTTGATGAGCAACGCCTTAATCGTAGCGGCGAGAAGGTCTGGCCGGCACAGACATTCCTGCAGAAAGTAGTCTCCTACCACAAATCAGGCGAGTATCCCGTCATCGGCCAGCAAGCCACCGTGCCGATCGATCTGATGGTATCGGTAGGCGATCAAGGCATCACGGTGATGTCGCCAAAGATGGAGGTTGTTACTAAGTCGGACAAGAATCCGTTCGAGTTATATGAATCGTTCACGGACATGTTTGACGGCGGCCATTTTCGCGCGAATATGGTGATTGTCGGTGATCGACCCGAAGTCGCGGTATTGGCCGCGACGTCGTCCTACGTCAGAGTCATGACAGTACAGACCAGTCTCTTCGAACATCCGTCCAGGGCCGTCGATATTGAGGTTGTACCCTCGCTCAAGGTCGTGTTGTCCAGCGCGACGCCGGTTCGGCACAATACATTCGACACGGCCTGCCGTATCAGCGAAGCGATTGAAGGGCTCTCCGAAAAATCATTTATCATAGAGATATCCGGCCCAGGTGTCGAGGGATTGCCGCTGGAAGATCGTATGTCGCTGCTCGGATATCTGTCGTTTCTTTCGGGTCGGAATGCGGTGATCGAACCGGATCAGACATTTCTCAATTACCTGAACTACTATGGCGGGACAGAAGCGCCCGTGCCGTACTCCGACAAAAACGCACCGTTGCTCGATACGATACCGATGACGCTGGCAAAACTGCGTTCGCCGATATATGCATTGCGCACGAAAAGAATCGTTTCCGATTCGCAAGAGGTGAACGCCAAACAATTGCGTCGTTTGCGCGTTGGTCCCTTGCTGGGGGGG
>JAPLUP010000017.1 GCA_026397575.1 Candidatus Zixiibacteriota bacterium | reverse complement strand
AAGTCATTACGCCAAAGCCGGCACTCCGACAATGGGAGGTCTGATCATCCTCGCCGCGATCATCATTCCGACGTTACTCTGGGCTGACCTGTCCAATCGCTTCACCCTGTACATGCTTCTGGTCACGGTCTGGCTCGGCGCCATCGGCTTTATGGATGACTACCTCAAGGCAATCAAACACCAGAAGAAGGGTTTGGTCGGTCGCCGCAAACTGCTGGGACAGATCGCTCTCGGACTGCTGCTCGGCCTGATTCTATATTTCTATCCTCCCACGCCGAACTTCGATCTCAAGACCGACTTGCCATTTTTCAAGAATTACTACCTCGATTTCCCGGTGTATCTCTTCGTGCCGTTTGTGATCATGGTGATTGCCGGTGCGTCGAATGCCGTCAATTTGACCGACGGCCTTGACGGGTTGGCTATCGGCCTGTCGATGATTTGCCTCGTGGCCTTTGCCGGTATGGCCTACATCACCGGCCGCTTCGATTTCACGAATTATCTCGGTATCGTCTATCTACCGGGCGCGGGAGAACTCACCGTCTATTGCTCCGCAGGTATTGGTGCGGGTTTGGGGTTCCTCTGGTACAACACGCATCCGGCGGAAGTCATTATGGGAGATACCGGCGCGCTTGCTCTTGGCGGCATCCTTGGCGCCCTCTCGATATTGCTTAAAAAAGAAATGCTCTTGGTGATAGTTGGGGGAGTCTTTGTAGCTGAAGCTCTTTCGGTGATACTACAGGTATCCGTTTTCAAATTGCGGGGGAAACGGGTATTCAAAATGGCTCCCCTACACCACCACTTTGAACTTAGCGGTTGGCATGAATCGAAGGTGGTCGTTCGGTTCTGGATCGTCGGCGTGTTACTCGCGCTGGTGGCGCTGTCAACTTTCAAGATCAGATGAGAACGAGGCCTGACTTAGTGCGCGACAAGAAGATTACTATCCTTGGTATGGCTCGTAGTGGCACTGCCGCGGCCATGTTGCTTCAAAAGCACGGCGCCGAAGTTTTCGTCTCGGAAATGAAACCGTACGACAAAGTCGGCCCGCAAGCACAAACGCTTGAGCAAGCCGATATCGACTTCGAGACCGGTGGGCACACCGAGCGCGCGCTTGCCGCGGTTGATTATGTCATCGTCTCTCCCGGAATACCGCCAACCTCACCGTTTATGCGGGAGATCGCCGAGCGTCTCTTGCCGGTTTTTTCCAAGGTCGAGGTTACTTCCTGGCTCTGCCGCGCAACCATCATCGCCATCACCGGCACCAACGGCAAGACGACAACCACCGCCTTGGTTGCCCATCTGTTGAATACGGCTGGCAGAAAAGCGCTCGCTACCGGAAACATCGGTTCGCCGTTTGCGACCGACGTGGAAAAACTGACCGAGGATGATTTCGCCGTCGTCGAGATATCGAGCTTCCAACTGGAAGGTACCGACACCTTCAAACCCAAAGTAGCTTCGATTCTGAATATCACTCCCGATCATCTTGACCGCTACGGTGGTTTTGAAGAATACGCCGAAATGAAATATCGCATCGCCGATTCGCAGGACGAAACAGACTACCTGATACTGAACTACGATGATCCTGTCCTGCAACAGGCGAGGCTCTGGGGCAAACCGCAGATTCTCCATTTCTCCACGAAACAGCGTGTCGAAAATGGCGTCTATGCGGAAGATGGTAATCTGGTTTACTCGTCGGGAGGAAGATCAAGGACGATCTGCTCGACGGGTAAACTGGGCATCAAAGGCCCTCACAATCTTGCCAACGCTGCTGCCGCCGCAGCCATGGTATTGCCGCTAGGCATCGAGATCGAAGCCGTCGCCCGGGGACTTGAAACCTTCCGGCCGATTGAGCATCGTCTTGAACCGGTCATGGACATCAAAGGCGTATCGTTCATCAACGACTCCAAAGCCACTAATGTCGATTCCGTCTTCTATGCTCTGCAATCCGAAGACCGTCCGCTAATCGTCATCATGGGGGGGCGCGATAAGGCCGGCGACTTCTCGACACTGTCAGCATTGGTGAAACAGCAGGTCAAACTGATTGTGCTGATCGGCGAAGCCTCAGACAAGATTGAAGCCAGCCTCGGTAATGTCACCGCAACCATCAGAGCCAAAGATATTTTCGAAGCCGTCGAAGTCGGCTACCGCCATTCATCCGCCGGTGATGTCATCATGCTCTCACCCGCTTGCGCGTCATTCGATCAATTCACCGACTACGAAGACCGCGGTCGCAAGTTCAAACAGGCTGTGCTGGAACTGGCTCGGAAAGAAGGCGGCAGATGAGACGCTCGCGGAGCATGGATCGCACCATCATTATCGTCGTTGGCTTGCTGCTTCTCGTCGGTACCGTGATGGTCTATTCCGCCTCAGCGATGCTGGCCGAGACGCGCTACAACGGCGACGCGTTCTTTTTCAAACGTCAACTTCTCTGGTTGGCCATCAGCGCTGTCGCCTGCTACTTGGCGTCGCGCTTTGACTATCAAAAATATGTGCCTCTTGCCTGGCCGCTCATGATTGTGTCGCTGGGACTGCTGGTTTATGTGCTCTTTGGTCGGGAAATCAACGGCGCCAAGCGTTGGATCAGTCTGGGAATCGTCGGCTTCCAACCATCGGAAGTATTCAAGTACGTCTTGATCATTTTTCTCGCGGCGATGCTCTCGATCAAGCGGGAGAAGATCAAACAAATCAAATCGGTGCTGTTTCCGGCGGGACCGTTGATCGCCGTCGGTTTCGGGCTGATTTTGCTCGAGCCAAATCTCGGTACAGTGCTGGTACTGTCGGCAATAGTCTTCGTACTGTTCTTCCTCGCCGGAGTACGTGCCCGTTTGCTCGCGCTGTTCCTGTCCGGCATGAGCTCTATTGCATTTTTCATGGTCTTTGTCATTGGCTACAAACGCGCCCGAGTTGACACCT
>JAPLUP010000088.1 GCA_026397575.1 Candidatus Zixiibacteriota bacterium | reverse complement strand
GTAGTCGCCGTGCGCGCATCGCTGAGTTTGCCGCAGAATGTCGAAGTGCGGGAGTTGGCCGATGCTTGATCTCGTCAAATCCGTCGAAGACAAGCTGGACAAACTCTCGCAGGAACTGTCCGATCCCAAGGTGATCTCTGACAATCGCCTTTTCACTAAGCTTTCCCGAGAACACAAGGACCTTGCCGAGGTCGTCACCGTTGGACAGAAATATCGCAAGCTGCTGACCACGATTGGAGAGGCACGCAAAATTATCGCTGATGCAAACGACCCGGAGTTGATTCCACTGGCAGAGCAGGAGCTACAGCAATCCGAGACCGAGTTGGAGCCAATTGAAATCAAGCTCAAGCTCTTGTTGTTGCCGCGCGATCCGAATGACGCCAGGAATGTTATTGTCGAAATCCGCGCAGGCACCGGTGGTGAGGAAGCGGGCTTGTTTGTGGCTGACTTATTTCGGATGTATTCTCGATATGCCGATACGCGGGGTTTCAAGATTGAACTACTTAGCTCTAACCCGACAGGCATCGGTGGTCTCAAGGAAATCATCTTCTCGGTCTCAGGCGAGAACGTCTTTTCGGATCTGAAATATGAATCGGGCGTACACCGCGTGCAACGCGTTCCCGCAACCGAGGCATCGGGTAGAATCCACACCTCGGCGGCATCAGTTGCCGTGTTGCCGGAAGCTGACGAAGTCGATATTGCCATCAGTCCTGAGGACTTGCGCATCGACGTGTTTCGTTCGTCCGGCCCGGGAGGTCAATCTGTTAATACGACGGACTCGGCGGTGCGAATCACCCATATTCCCACCGGAACCGTGGTATCGTGCCAGGATGAGAAATCACAACTAAAGAACAAGAACAAGGCCATGAAGGTTCTCCGTGCGCGTCTGCTCGACCACGCAGTGGCCGCGCAACAGGCGAAGATCGCCTCGGCGCGCAAGACGATGGTGGGGTCGGGTGATAGGTCGGAAAAAATCCGCACTTATAATTACCCCCAGAATCGTGTCACAGACCATCGCATTAACCTGACACTGTACAAGCTTACCGACATATTGGCAGGCGATCTGAGTGAATTCATTGCGGCCCTGCATTCCAAGGATCAGGAAGAAAGACTCAAGAAGGCTGGAGAACTTGCGGAGGTGAATTGAAACTCGTCAAAGTATTTCTCTCCTTCCTATTTACGCTGCTTCTCTTCTGGATTACGCCCCGATTTACCCAACAGACCCAACAGCGGGATTATTTCGATTCCGTAGCTGAGCGATTCCTGATCGACCACGATGCAATCTACCGACACTCTATCGATGACGACCCTGAGGTTACCGCCTGGATAACCACGCCTGCCGACACGTCATCCTATCTGCTTAAGCTGCTCTATCGAAATGAGTCAGATACAAGCCATCTGGTCAAATTGATGGAACAGGTCACTGGAAGTTATGACCTTCATGCGACGACGGTCCCGCACCTGCTTAAGGGACAATCATACTATTATCATCTGGAGCTAACAACTCATGACGGGAGACTGATCACCCGTATCCCGGAAGAACCGGGGCGGGAAATTCGACTCTATTTCGAAGGCACGCCCGGACTCATTCTCTGGGCAGTTCATGTCGGGCTAATGTACCTCGCCGCAATGTACGGATTCCTTTCGTTCTTTGATGCGATCACACTGCATCGCGGCGAACGCAAGCTCGGCAAGCTGTCACACAAAGTGCTCATGGTGGCTTTCTTCCTGCTCTTCGGTGGATTGGTAGCGGGCGCCTTAGTGTCGAGAAGCCGTTTCGGCTATTTCTGGGGCGGTTGGCCGATTGGGGCAAACCAAGCGCACAGCATGGTGGAAATACTAATCATCTACTGGCTCGCGCTACCGGTATTGTTCAAAGGCACCCTGTTTCGATTCAAACCGGAAAAGAACATTGTCTCTGCCGGCGGAGCTGTTGTCTTGACTTTGATCGGTGTTCTGTTTATGATGGCCGTGTATCTGACTCAGGACCTCTTCGTAGGGATACCGCTGTGATCGAAAACGCTCGGCAGATTGTCGACCTGATGCACAAGTTGACCGCAAAATCATGCGAACATGCGCACTTGCGAGTCGAGCAGATCGAATCCGAGCGGCTGTCGACATCATCGCAGAAAACTAATCCTGTCGAAAAATCGGTTTCGACCGGCTATGCCGTGCGGGTTCTTAAGGACGGCTCTTGGGGATTTGCAGCTTCCTCCAAGTTTGATCCCGCTGAATACGAGCGAGTGATCAAGCTGGCCATCGCGATCGCCGACGCTTCGCGCAAAGTCAACAGTCACAAGGTCAAGTTTGTGGAGCCTTCGGTAGGAGAGAGGAAATATGAAACCCCTCTCGAATCTGATCCGTTTGCGCTTCCTTTCAAGGATAAGCTCGGCCTCTTGCTGCACTGGGAGGACCTGATCCACGCCAATTCCCGGATCAATTCCAGTTCGACTTTTCTTGATTTCCGTCGCCATACGAAACTGTTTTTCTCCAATTCCGGCAGCGTGATCACGCAGGTGATTACTCACACCGGCGCCGGAGTGACCTGTGGAATTACCAAGAGCCGCCGCGAACGATATGAAAGATCGTTTCCAACTTCAGCCGGCCAGTTTGTCAGTGGCGGATTTGAAGTGATTGCGACATTCGGTATTGAGGACAAGATCGAGCGGTTGACATCGGAAGCGGTCGCTCTGATGACCGCCGGCGAGTGTCCATCCAAGACTACGACTATTATTCTGTCGCCAGATCTGGCATCGTTGCAAGTGCACGAATCGATCGGCCATCCGCTTGAACTTGATCGCGTCTTTGGCTCGGAGCGCAATTTCTCAGGTACCAGCTTCGCAACGACAGACAAATTGGACAAGCTTAAGTATGCATCGGACATCGTCAATGTTTATAGTGATCCGACCTATGCCGGCGGTCTGGCAACATACTTGTATGACGACGAAGGTGTCGCGGCGAGCCGAATACCGCTGATACAGAAAGGCACGCTGGCTGGCTATCTCAGTTCGTGCGAGACGGCCGCACGCCTCGGGCTATCATCCTCGGCAGCAGCGAGAGCTGACAGCTGGGGAAGTATCCCGCTGGTGCGCATGACCAATCTGATTCTTGAACCGGGCAATCAGAAATTCGCCGACATGCTTGCGGAGGTTGATGACGGCATCTATATCGAAGGTGTCTCATCCTGGTCGATCGATGATAACCGCGACAACTTTACCCTGGGTGGGGAAATCGGCTGGGCAATCAAGAACGGCAAGCTCGCAGGCATGATCAAGTCGCCAAGTTACTCCGGCAATACGGTTCAATTTTGGAATAGCTGCGATTCGGTTGGCAGCAAGGATGAATGGGTACTCTGGGGTACCCCGAACTGCGGCAAAGGCGAACCCGGGCAGAATGCGCGCACGGCCCAGGGCGCTGCCTATTTGCGATTCCGCAATGTGAAGGTGGGAGCATGATTTCCCAAGATCAAGCGTTGACACTTCTCAAAGCCGGACTTGCGTCATCAACCGCAGACCAAACCGAGTTGGTGTTGATCGGTGAAGACTTGAGTCTCACTCGCGTGGCTGAGTCGCAGATTCACCAGAACATGTATCGCTCCGACACCAACGTTTATGTACGAGCAATCAAAGACAAGCGAGTCGGTATCACTTCCACCGGTGATCTAAGCGTGGAAGCCGTCAAGCGTACGGTGAAAGA
>JAPLUP010000312.1 GCA_026397575.1 Candidatus Zixiibacteriota bacterium | reverse complement strand
AGGACACGGAGTCTGCCCAGTTATAGGTCTGACGATCGAGAGAGAAGTTGAGATTGAAGCTGACGGGTGATGCGGGATTGCTGTGAAGTAGACAGCAGAAGCTGATGATGATTAGGGCAAATCCCGGTCGACACATTTGAGCTCCCTCATCAAAGCAACAAAGTGGGACACTGCCAGTTGTTCCGGACGAGAATTGGGATCAAGTGACAGTGACGTGACCAACTGGACGGCAACATCCGGCCCCAATTGGTATTCCTCACGCAAAATACGAACAATGGTCTTGCGACGCCACCGGAAACAAGCGGAAGTCAGACGGCGCAACTGCTTGTATTCAGTATCGACAATATGACTCTCTCGCAATTGCCGCAATTCAATGACGGCGGAATCGATCGTCGGCTTCGGGAAGAACGATCCGGGGCGGAGGGTGAAGATGCGCTTGACGTCGTAAAACAATTGAACGAACACGGTCAAGGAGCCGAAATCTTTGCCCCCGGGTTGAGCCGCCAGTCGTAGCGCAACTTCCTTTTGCACCATCAGCACGACGAGCGGGAAGTGAGCGCGATGTTCAATGATCCATTCAAGAATTGGTGTCGTGAGATTGTAAGGAATGTTGCCAACCAATTTGGCAGTGGCGCCGTGCGGGAGCAAGGTCGAGGGGTCAATTTGCAGGATGTCGCTGCAAATCAGGTGGAAATGCTCTGCGTTGGTGAACCGCACGGACAGGACATTCGCCAAGTACCTGTCAATTTCGATACTCGTGACTTCCGCGCCAGTATCAAGTAAGTGACAAGTCAAATCACCCCGACCACCGCCGATCTCGATAACATTCTCGTCCGGTTTCAGATCCAAGAGCGAGACAATCCGTATCGCCGCGTTGCGGTTGATCAGGAAATTCTGACCAAGATGCTTCTTGGGTCTCATTCGAATTCGAAAAAGGTCTCGGCGTTGCGATCAATTTGTGCCTCGATCTCGGCGAAGCTGCGTCCGAGTGTCTCGGCAAGCTTCTGATACACCAACTGAATCAGCGCCGGTTCGTTGCGTTTGCCGCGATGCGGATGCGGCGCGAGATAGGGAGCATCGGTTTCAAGAAGGACGCTCCCCAGCGGTATCTTGCCAATCAATTCCGGCAGACGCGAATTGGTGAAAGTCAGTACGCCGCCAATGCTGAGGAAGAACCCGTAGTCAATCGCGCGAACTGCTTCCTCACGATTTCCCGAAAAACAGTGCAGCACCACGTTGGTCTGATACGCCTTCTCCGATGCGAGAATGTCGAGCGCTTCGCCGTAGGCATTGCGGATATGCACGACCAGCGGCAATCCGAGTTCTTTGGCCAAGGTAATCTGGCGGACGAACGCCTCACGTTGTTGATCACGAGGTGAATGGTCGCGGTAGAAATCCAAACCGACTTCCCCAATGGCGACTGCCCTGGAACTGTTGGCGAGTTCGCGCAGTTTTTCTTCGGCCAGATCGTCGTATTGTTTGGCGTCGTGAGGATGAATACCTACCACCGCGAAGATATGGGCGTAGCGATTAGCAAGGTCAACCGAATTTGCCGATGACGTCAGGTCGCAGCCGATATTGACGATGCGCTTAACGCCAACACTCTGCGCCCGCGCGATAACCTCGTCGCGATCGGCATTGTAATCGGGAAAATCGAGATGCGCGTGGGTGTCGATCATCGTTAGCTGATCGTGGCGCCCGCAGGCAGATCCCTGTCTACCGTCAACACCGCCAATTGCTTGCCGGATTTGGCAGCCAGTAACATGCCGTTGGAATCGATACCACGAATTTTCGTCGGCTTCAAATTAGCAACCACGATGATCTTCTTGCCGACCAACTGCTCCGGCGTATAGAACTCGGCAATACCGGCGACAATCTGACGCGACTGTTCTTCACCGACGGAAATCTGCAGCTTGAGCAATTTGGTTGCATCGGGCACCCGCTCACAGGCGAGCACTTCAGCAACGCGAAGTTTCACCTTGGCGAAGTCGTCGATCGTGATGATGCCATCTTCACCCACCGCGGCGACGGTCGGCGCAGCAACGGCGACCTCTACTGTCGGTATTTGCAGGCGTGGAAAAACATTCTCTCCGGCAACCAATGATGTACCCGGCTTCAAGAAATCGGGTCGGTCGATGTCGCTGATAATCGGACGGTAGCCTTTGGGGAAACCGAGCATCCCGAGCACCTGTTCCGATTTCTCCGGCATGATCGGCGATGTCAGCGATGCGACTATGCGAATTGTCTCCAGTGAACGATAGAGAATCGTTCCCAAGAGCTGTTTCTGTCCTTTCTTGGCCA
>JAPLUP010000443.1 GCA_026397575.1 Candidatus Zixiibacteriota bacterium | reverse complement strand
ATCACCGCCGGCATCTGCGATAGGATGCGCGCATGGCGATTCATCATGATGGTGAAAAAGGGAACGAAAGCGACAAACAGACCGGTGATAAAGCCGGAGTTCGACGCGGTGGTGTATTTCAAGCCAATGGTCTGAGAGATGTATAGAATCCAGAGAATGATTCCGAGTTGGACGCTCTCCTTCCAGTAGAGAAACAGGGGCCGCTTGGTGATCTTCAGACCGATTGCCAGCACGGCTGCCGCCATCAAAAAGCGATAGCCGACCAGCACCACCGGATCGATAGTTGCGAGACTATCCTTGACGACAAAGAAGGTCGCGCCCCAGATAGCGGCGGCATAAAGGAGGGCGACGTCGGCAAGACGGGATTTCTTGCGGTCAGTCACATTCATGCAGGGAAGATAGTTGGATTAGTAAGGGAGCGCAAACGGGAAGGGTGGGAGTGGTGTACGCAGCTTTGTAGGTCACGCCGACTCGCGGCGTGACTACTTGACTGCGAGCTCAATCTCAAGCAGTGACGTCAAGCCCCGACTGGGTTTGACCTACTTGACTACTACTGTTGCGTCAGGTCTTAGCGGTGGGGGTGTGGTGTTGTGGGAGCATGACCTGACGCCTCTACCAGACGGGGCTGGCAGGTCACAATCCGGCTTTCGGAAAGGGCCATCGTGCGGTTCGTCCCAAGACCTCATCGCGTGACACAGTGTCAGCCCTCTACACCTTGCCGGATCAAGACCTGCCAGAACGGAAATGTGCCTGCTGCTCCGAGTCGATACCTTTCGCCCTCTGTAACTGGCCAGTCAAGACCTGGCAGAACGGGAAAACCCCAAAACAATCTTCATCAAGGCGATAATATGTCTTGACAAATAGGGGGGGGTATAAGTTACCATCAGACAGTAAGTTACTCCAATGCGATGTATTGCGGCGGGAGCGATGTTCTTTTCTGGCAAGAAACGATTGGTTCATTAGGGTGGAACCGGCCGACTGACGGTTGACCTTACTTTATTCAGAGTCATCAAGAGGAGGACAGAAACGACAACCAAGGAGGGACCACAAAGCCAATTCTTATACGATTTCGCAGCAAGTACAACAAGGAACAAAATTGAGGAATCTAATATACGAGGAGAAATGCAAGATGCGAAGAACAGTCAAGAGTAAAGTGTATCCGCTGATGGTCAGTCTATTGCTTGTCGCGCTGCTCATCGCGACTGGCGGCTGCTCAAAGGACAAAACAACCACACCCGCCGTTAATCACCCGCCAGTGGTCGCCTCGGTCACGGTCAGCCCCAGTTCGGTTGCCTACGGGGGCTCTGCAACTGTGACTGTGTCAGCAACCGATCAGGATGGCGATGCCCTGACCTATACTTACACAGTGACTGGAGGCTCAATTGCGCCGGCAGGGGCTTCGGCAACGTGGACATTACCATCTTCAGCTGGCAATTTTGTCGTCAACGTAAGTGTCTCTGACGGGAAAGCGACCGCTCAGGGAACGGGTGGGTGCATGGTTGTTCAGCCGACAGATTCGCTCGTCATCTGGGAAGACTGGGAATCAGGGTCAATTAATGCCACAAAGTGGACTCAGCATGGCGCCGGGGCGCACATTTCAAACGATGGTTACCAAAGCAGCCACTCAGTGTATTTCGGCAGCTCCAACTGGGGAGACGTCAAATCGAATATCTCCTATTCGTTTTCTGACATCAAGCCTAAGCTCGATTTCTGGGCACGCACTAATGGCAGCTCCGATGCGAATAACCTCGGAATAAGCCTGGAAGGTCCGACCGGAACCTCACAGACGTACTTGGGCATCTATATCCGCCCTGAGGCATCATTGCGAAAGATAGAGTGCTCTGCGGGCTCACAAAACACTATAGTTCCGTATCCACTGTCCGAGGATAATACCTGGCATCATTACAACATCGTTGTAAACGATGACGGCACAGCTTCGTTCTACAAGGACGGCAGTATATTCTGGCAGTCATCGCCAGTCACATGGGCGAGTCTGACTACGTGGCAGCTAAGGCTCTCGGGTTACAACTACGGAGCTAATATCCCTGTGCTGGATAATGTAGCACTGTATAATCGAAGCGGAGCCAAGTAGGTCTAGCCATCTCGTGGCTTGATATGCCAAACTGATTTTCTGCATCTTGTCAGGCGGATTGACGCGGTGTGCGGGATGTGAGTAAAATGAGTGAAATTCCGTAGGGGTAGCCCCGTGTGGCTACCCTGTCTCGGGCAACCACGCGGGGTTGCCCCTACAATTGTCGCCGTCAGGAACGGATTCCTGATGTCGCGTTGTTAATCGTTGCATCGGGCGCGGAGACCGCGCCCGTACGCGGGCACGGCACGCCGTGCCCTTACAGCTTACTGCTTTGTAAACGGCCCTTGTTTGACTGTCACCTGCACCGGTTCTTTCAGAATAAACACAGCTTCGGTGCCGGCGGAATGAACGATGTCCTGCTTGCCGGTGGCAGCGGCAGCGGCTGCGCCTGCGGCAGCGCCGGCAGCCGCACCGATCTCAGTGCCGCCCTTCTTCTTGGTCAGTTTGCCTATAATCCCCCCAACCACAGCTCCACCTCCAATAAGCCCCACTTCACGATTTGTATGCGATCCTTTTTTCTCGTCAATCGTGTAGGTCTTGATCGGAATCTCATTGCCGTTGGCGTCGGTGATACTAATCAAGCTGAAACTCAACTCCGCCGGCGTTTTCAGGTGTCCTGACTCTACGACATTGTCCAGCACCCCGGTAACCGCTGTGCCTTCTTCGTAAACCATCTTGCCGTCGACACGCAACGGTTCGGCGAGCAAGGCGCGGAACTTAGTACCCGTTACGTGCACGTCCGAATCAATCGAGTCAATCAGCTTAACCTTGATCATCGTGCTCTCCGGTATCATGACGACCACCGGCGGTGGCACCGTCTCGGTCTCGGTGACCACTTTCTTTTCCGGCTTCTGCGGCTCGGCTTTCTTCTTAGTTTCCGGCTTGCTCGCCACCGGTTTCGGTTCAGTTATCGGTGTGGTATTGGTCTCAGCCCACTTGGCGGCAATCGCACTGCTATCGATCTTGGCCGGCTGCGCTGTCTCTACCGTACCTTGCTGCTGAGTTTGCCCCGCCTTCTGCTCCGCTTTCTTGCCACAAGCCCCGATCAGAACGGCAACTAATACAAGTGTGATGACAAACGAACTTCTCTTCATATCGACCTCCTATAATTACTGGGAAAACTAAATGCTTCTCTGCAAATCGCAACTACCGCGTGATCCGCCACTTGGTAGCAAAGCCATCCGCAGTTTGTTTGTCCACCAGTACTTCAACGAGCATCAACGCGAACAACATCGCCGCACCGGGACCCATGGCGGTCACGATATTGCCGTCAACCGTAACCGTATCACCGGTCACGGTAGCTTCGCCCGCAATCAACTTGTCATTAAACGCGGGATCGCCGGTGGCGCGTTTCCCGTGCAAAATACCGGCGCCTTCCGCCAACACGTAACTCGGCGAAGCGCAAATCGCCGCCACAATTTTGCCATTTTCATAATGATGCCGTATCAGTTCAATCACTCGTGGATGCGCGGCCAACGCTTCGGCATTGTGCCTGCCGCCGGGAACAATGACCGCATCATACAACCCGCTCACGCCATTGATAGTTGTCTGCGGAACAACAGTCGTTCCATAAGCCGCTTTGATGTTACCCGGCTTGAGCCCGGCGATAGTGACTTCCACACCGGCACGCGATAATATGTCAATTGCTGCGATTGCCTCGATATCCTCAAACCCATCCGCCAGAATCGTCAATGCTCTTTTTGCCATCCGCTTCTCCTATTTGCAGATTGTACGCTTGAAACTACTGCTTCACACGATAAAATCACCATCATTTCGGGTGACATGAGGTTGGAATTGATGTATGACAAAGCAGTCTCGCGACTTACCATCCTTTCGCTGCGCGCAGTCCCATAATATGCCCGACATGTTTGTCGCCATGGCGTGAATATATCTCCAGCAAATCATCAATCGTCATTTCACCCCGTTCAGGGTGAACCCCGACGCGTTTCCAGTCATCGTCAGCAAGCCCTTCCAACAACATCGCCATCCGTTCCTGCACGCCCCTGATTATGGCCAGTGATACTTGCGG
>JAPLUP010000569.1 GCA_026397575.1 Candidatus Zixiibacteriota bacterium | reverse complement strand
CGCGCATATCCCGCACAGCCAAGTATTTCGTAAGCCAGTTGCGCGAATTCTCTGATGTCAGCTTCGACCGGTTTGTCCAATTGTGCGGGGCAAATGTATTCCGACGCGCCGACAGTGTACTTGGCTTGGTAATCGTACAATCCGGACTTCGGAACGATCTCCACCGCAGGCAGGACTTCGTTTCCGAGAATGGCGACGGTTAGCTCGCGACCGGGAATGAATTCTTCGATCAGAATGTTTACGTCGCAGGCGGCAGCTTGGGCGATTCCCTCCAGAAGCGCATCGTGATCCTTGGCTAATGTTAGCCCGACGGTTGATCCCTCGGCGTTGGGTTTTACGATGACCGGATACTGAAGCTGATCGGGTTCTACCTCGCCGCAAAACTTGATGGCAGATGCTTTGTCGCCAAAGAAAATTGTTCGCGGCGTAGGAACGCCGACGGAATCAAATAGCAACTTGGCTCGGTACTTATCCATCGCCAGCGCCGATGCCATAACACCGGACCCGGTGTAGCTGACACCTGAGAGATCAAGAAGCGCTTGCAGTGTGCCGTTTTCGCCGATACCGCCGTGCAGAGCGATGAACACGCAATCGAACTCGCGAAAGTCGGATGGCACAAAGGCCACTGGCGCATGGTCGGAAGGCGCGATCAGAGCCGAGTTGATCGTTGGGGCTTGCCGATCAGAGATGGCACCGGCCGTGGCGGCCGCCAGCATTTCTCTGCCGTCACCAGTGTCGATCATCTTGACTTGGTACTCCAGTGACTGCAATCCTTCGGCGATTGCCTTGCCGCTGTTCAGCGAGACTTCACGCTCGCGCGATTTGCCTCCTGCTAATACCAGAACCTTCACAGACTGGTGCTCCTTCGGTTAGAGTAGAATCGCTTTGCGACGACTATCGCAACGATGATACCAATGCCGATCAGAATGAATAAGCCGTATGCGGCGAATATGTGATCTATTTTTTGCCAGTCCCGGCGCAACCGCAGAGCCAGGAACAGCAGCGCAAAATTCCAGGTGAGCGTGGAGATCAGAGTGTAGAAGAGCATGTGCGAAGAGCGGACATTGCCCACGCCGGCGAACAACGCCAGCAGCGCGCGAATGCCGCACAACCAGCGCGAAAACAGCAGCGCCTTATCACCCCAGCGCGTGAACCAACGTTCAACTCGGTCAAGATGCTTAACTCCCAACCAGCGTACGCGAGGGCTTTGAAAAGCGGCGCGTCCCTGGCTGCGACCGAAATAGTAAAGCATCATGACGGAGATCATGGTGCCGACAATCGAAAGAGCATAAATCATGGTCCAAGAGGCATGTCCACCGGCAGCATAAACGCCGCAAACGAAGACGATGATGTCGCCGGGGTACGGAGGAATGATGTTTTCGATTATCATCGACAGCAGCACGAACAGATAAATCCACAGCGTGCTGTGTTGCGAGACCAGATCGAAAACCTGATCCGCTTTGGCGAAGACCAGCTCCATTACCTGCTCACGAGCACCACCGCCATCGCGGCTATGCCTTCCTCGCGGCCTGTAAATCCCATTTTCTCGGTAGTTGTACCTTTGACGGAAACGGTATCCAACGGTGCATCAAACATCGCGGCGATATTCTGCCGCATCCTCTCGGCATACGGAGCTATTTTGGGACTCTCGCAGATTACGGTGATGTCGGCGTTGACAAACTTCCATTTGTCCTGCCTGACTATTGCTGCCACCCGTTCGAATAAGATCAACGAAGAAATGTCTTTGAATTCGTCGTTGTCCGGGGGAAAATGCTGACCGATGTCTCCCATTGCCGTGGCGCCGAGCAATGCGTCACACAGGGCATGCAGTACGACGTCGGCGTCCGAATGTCCGGCGAGACCTCGCGGATATTCAATCGCTACACCGCCCAGAACCAGTTTGCGATCATCCGAAAATCGGTGGGCATCAAATCCACAGCCAATTCTAATA
Source organism: Candidatus Zixiibacteriota bacterium (assembly GCA_026397575.1). GTDB lineage: Bacteria > Zixibacteria > MSB-5A5 > CAIYYT01 > CAIYYT01 > CAIYYT01. The sequence goes on along the minus strand of JAPLUP010000569.1, from coordinate 12,820 downwards.
ATACGTTCTGCCATTTCCTATCCCTGCCAAATCAAGCCAATCAGAGAGATCGCCCTGCTACATTCCGAATTGTGGGCAACTGCAGGGTTACCTCGATATCAGTCTATCAGTAGTTTCTTTGCCAACTCCAGATCGTCCGGTGTCGTGATCTTGATGTTCGCGCTGCTTCCTTCAACCACGCGCACGCTGATGCCATAGGCTTCGCAGACGGCGGCATCATCCGTAAATGTGCGCTTCTGTTCCAGCGCCTGAATATAGGCCGAAATGATCGCCTCATACTTGAACGCTTGCGGTGTCTGCGCGATGTAAATCTTGTCGCGGTCAAGTGTGGCAATGATAAAGCCGCCTTCGACACGTTTGAGAGTCTCACGCTGGTTCACGGCAAGAATGGCGGCATCAAATGTCTGCGCTTCCTTGCCGACCCTTTCGATCTCCTGGGGTGTCACAAACGGTCGTACGCCGTCATGAATAAACACCAGATTCGCTGTTTCGGGGACTGACCGCAAGCCGCAAAGAATCGAATCGAAGCGCGAAGGTCCACCCTGTACAATCTTGGTGACTTTGGTGAGGCCGTAGCGATCGACGATCGCCTCCTTGGCGTATGCCAGGTAATCGGAAGCGACAATCAGGTGGATGGCGTCGATGCATGGCGTGCGTTCGAACTGCTCGATCGTCCAGACCAGAAGCGGCTTCTGCCCGATCAGCCGGAACTGTTTGGGAACGGCCCCCGGCAAACGCGTGCCCGCGCCGGCAGCGGTGATGATACAATAATTTCTCATGCAATCAACATCGCATCGCCATACGAGTAGAAGCGATACTTGTTTGTTACGGCAAATTGATAGGCGCTTAGGATTGGCTCAACACCGGCGAACGCGGCCACCAGCGCCAACAAGGATGACTCCGGCAGATGGAAGTTGGTAATTATCGCCTTGACCAATTTGAACTCAAAGCCGGGGTAAATGAACAGATCGGTCTCGTCGTGCGTGGCAATGATCTCTTCGTGCTTGCGGAAGCAGCCTTCCAGCGCGCGCATGGTGCTGGTGCCCACCGCGATGATGCGTCGCTTTTTCTTTATTGCCTTGTTGATTTGTTTAGCCGCATCCTTGGAAATCCAGTATTCCTCGGCATCCATCTTGTGCTTGTCGTAATGCTTGCACTCAATCGGTTTGAATGTCCCTCGACCGATGTCCAGACGCAAGCGACAAAGCTCAACACCCATCTTCTCGATCTGCTCAAGCAACTCTTCGGAGAAGTGCATACCGGCAGTCGGCGCCGCGATGGAAAAACCTTCTTTCGCATAGACCGTCTGATACATCTTGCGATCAACGATGGAATCTTCGCGCTTGATGTAAGGGGGTAGAGGCACATGGCCATATTTTTCCATCAAGGCCTCGGGGCGAGCGCCGGCGAATTTGACCCGCCGTGAGCCATCCGGCAACACAGCCACTATCTGCGCATATTCGCGTGCTGAGAAATGGAAACGGTCGCCGGCCTTGGCCTTCTTGCCCGGTCGCACCATACAAATCCATTCTTCGTCTGACAGTTTCTCCACCAGGAATATCTCGCACCGGCGGCCTGCTTGTCCACCGACTCCGTAGAGGCGCGGACGCTGCACCATTGTGTCGTTCATCACCAGCAGGTCGTCCTTGGCCAGCAGCTTCACAATATCGCTGAACAAATACTCACTCAACCCGCCGGTTGACTTGTCCAGATGCAGTAGTTTGCAGCGGTCTCGTTTGTCCAGCGGAAACTGGGCGATCAACTCCTCCGGCAATTGATAAGTGATTTTTTCCATAGATGCCTGTTTTAGCCCGAGCTTTTGCCCTCTTTTGGGCTTTTACCTTTCTACAGTAATTTCCCCTGTTTAGGAATCTTGTCGATATCCAGATGTTTATACGCTCCTTGCGTGGCCACGCGTCCACGAGGAGTACGATCGAGCAAGCCCTCTTGTATCAGATACGGCTCGTAGATCTCTTCAATTGTCTCAGCTTCTTCACCCACTGCGGCTGCCAGCGTGCTCAGGCCGACGGGACCTCCGTGGAATTTTCCGATCAACACGTTGATGATTCGCTTATCCATATCATCTAGTCCGAGCTCGTCGACATCAAGTTTGTCCAGGCTGTCTTTTGCCAAGTTCTCGTTGATGCGACCGTCACCCTTGACCTGCGCGAAATCACGAATGCGGCGCAACAGACGGTTGGCGACGCGCGGCGTACCGCGGGAACGGCGCGCAATCTGATGACAGCCCGATTCGTCAATCTCCACTTTCAAAATACGTGAAGAGCGACGAATGATCCGCTCAATGTCCGGCACGTTGTAATAATCCAGCCGCCCGACGACTCCAAAGCGCGACCGCATCGGCGAGGTTAGTAGACCAGCGCGTGTAGTAGCGCCGATCAACGTAAACGGCTTCAACGGCAGTTTCACGGAACGAGCCGCCGGACCCTTGTCGATCATAATGTCGAGAGTGAAATCCTCCAGCGCCGGGTAGAGATACTCCTCAACGACCCGGTTGATGCGATGTATTTCGTCAATAAACAATACGTCGCGTTCGTTAAGATTCGTCAGTATACCGGCGAGGTCAATGGCCTTTTCCATGATCGGTCCGGAGGTTGCCTTAATTGATACGCCAAGCTCGTTGGCGACGATGAAAGCAAGGGTCGTCTTGCCCAGTCCCGGCGGACCGCAGAATAGGCAATGATCAAGCGCCTCGCCGCGTTGCTTGGCCGCTTCGATAAACACCTTGAGATTCTCGACAACTTTGCCCTGACCAATAAACTCGTCAAACTGGGTCGGTCGCAAGGTGACGTCAAATTCAGCTTCCCCCTGCATAATCGTCGGTGCTGTTATTCGCTCTGGCATAGTCTCCATTATACGGCTACACAGCCGCTTTCAACGCCTCTCTGATAATGATCTCCGAAGACTGCTGCGTGCCGATCTCTTTGATCACAATATCCACGGCGCGCTTGGCTTCGTAGCGACTGTAACCAAGTGCCTCCAATGCCATGATCGCCTCTTCAACCTGAGTGATTTTTACATGCGCACTGATGCCGGCGGAGGCCATAACCTTCGCCACTTTTTCCTTCAACTCCAGTATCACACGTCCGGCGGTTTTCTGGCCGATGCCGGATACCGATGATAGCAACGATCTGTCCTCGGTCATGATTGAGTTGACCAGATCGTCAATCTTGATTCCTGACAGAATCGTCAGCGCCAGTTTTACACCAACTCCCGACACCGAGATGAGCAGTTCAAACACTTCGCGCTCAGCTTCAGTTGCAAAACCGATCAGGTCGATGCCGTTTTCCTTAACCTGCATCGAGGTGAAGAGAGAGACCTCTTCGCGTTCTGCTGGCAAAGCTTGATAGGTTGAAAGCGGAATCAACACTTTGAAGCCGACGCCGCCGACAGCAATTTCGACCTTGTCCGGCGATTTGCGCGCGATTTTTCCACGCAGAGATGCGATCAGAACTTCCTCGCCTTCTTCCGGACGTGGCAATAGGCGACAGCCAATGCATCAGACATATCAAGTGGCGAAGGCAATTCGCTCAGATTCAACAACTGTTTGATCATGTAATTGACCTGTTCCTTCGAGGCCGCGCCTCGACCGACCACCGCCTGTTTTACTTCACGCGGTGAGTACTCATAGAGTGGTACGCCGTTAAGTGCGCAGGCGAGCACCACGACGCCGCGCGCCTGACCCAGGCTCATCGCCACCTTGACGTTTTTGCCGTAGAACCCCTCTTCAATCGCCACTTCAGCAGGGGCTTCGGCATCGAGAAGTTCCTTTATCCTCACGAAGATGCTTTTGAGGCGCTCGGAGAGCAGACCGCTGCGCGTCGAATGAGTGCCCGCATTCAGAAGTTTCACCTTGTCTCCGTCGACTTCAATGATGCCATAGCCGGTTACGGCCAACCCGGGGTCGATCCCGAGGATTTTCATCAACCGCTCAGCTTCTCCAGAATCTCGTCATCGATGTCGAAATTGGCGTAAACTTTCTGCACATCGTCGTGTTCATCCAGCGACTCGTACAGCTTGATCATCTGCTCGGCGTGTTTGGCGTCCAGTTTCACGAAGTTCTGCGGCACCCTGGATACCTCCGCGGAAACCATCGGCAGACCTTTCTTTTCAACAGCCAAACGAACGGCTTCAAATGCCTCCGGTGTTGTCGTGATCTCATAGACGTCGCCTTGACTTGAGACGTCGTTCGCACCCGCTTCCAGCGCCAGTTCCAACAATTCATCCTCACTGATACGTGACTTCTCGACTTCGATTACGCCCATCTTCACGAATATCCAGCCGACGCAACCGCTTTCACCGAGGTTGCCGGCATGTTTGCCAAAACAATGACGAATGTCCGATACCGTGCGATTTTTGTTGTCCGTAAACACTTCGACCAACACAGCCACGCCACCGGGACCGTAACCCTCATACGTAATTTCTTCGTAACTGACACCCGGAAGTTCGCCGGTGCCTTTCTGGATCGCCCGCTTGATATTATCCGCCGGCATGCTACTGCTCTTGGCAGTTAGAATCGCCGAGCGCAAACGGGGGTTGTGCTCCGGATTACCGCCGCCGCTGCGCGCTGCAACGGTAATCTCTTTGATCAGCTTGGTGAACATCCGGCCGCGCTCGGCGTCGGCTTTACCTTTCTTGCGCTTAATCGTCGACCATTTGGAATGACCAGACATCGATTCCTCCAACAACTCAATACTAATCACACTATTTTAACACAGTCGGCGCTATCATGCAATAGAAATCATCCTGTCGCGCGACTCCGTGAATAGGGGGCGGAAGGCAGAAAATCGCCGGCGACGCACTTCACATCGGGACCAAATTGGATCGATATTCCCCTCTGTCTTAGTGCGACGTAAGGCTCAACAGACCGAGAAGCCCGTTTCCAGCTGCCGATCAACAATGATTAGTCGTTTGGGAGATGATAGAGAAGGCCAAAATTGAAGGGGAAGAAGAGCATACTCTTGTTCAGCGGCCCGTATGTCGACCCGGACGTCTCCCAGGATGAATTAGACGACTTCATGGAGACCGCTTCGACCGAGAACGATGCGCTCAAAGTCCGGGAAATGTAGCCGAGGAATCCAATGCCCAGCGAGAAGACCGGACTGCCGCCAAGTGAATAGTCACTGTAGATGACCGGATCGTGAGCCGGTTGCGGCAGCGAAAAACGACTGGCTTCAAAAATCCCCGCGCCGAGCTTGATGAATGGACGATATCGACCCGTCGAGACCATCAGGTACTGCAGGAAAACTCCCGCGCGACGAATCCGCACCCGTGACTGATCCGAATCAGCGGAAAGTACCGCAAGTTGCTTTGGATCGAAGGTCGAATAGGAAGCCTCTATGCCGAACACCGACGTATTCGACAGGTAGTACCCTGCCTCCAGCGTGACGGAAATCCCATCCTTGCGCCAGCTCGCCGCCGGTTTGGTATAGTCCCGATCCGCCAGAGCGCCAACCGGAAGCGAGTATCCGAATTTGGGCGACAGATAAACCGAACCAGTGCGATCAAGTTCCGAATACCGAGCGGCGATACATACCGTGCCGGATAACAGCAGGAGCGCAATGATGGTCATCCGTTTCATTACCACTCTTATCGGCAAAAATTGTACAAATTGAAACGTGTCAGGGTTTACAGTTGCGGCAGGGTGAGTAGCACCGTTCCAAGAAGAAATCCCGGTTAGTGGCGCGCAAGAGCGCTGTCGTGTCCGAGCGCTCGACCGAGTTGCAACTCGGTCGGTGGAAGCGCAGCGTGTTTGGATTGCCAAAATAGCGCGTCTCGGCGCGTGGCGCCACCAGCGACCAGATTCCAATGTCGGCGTGTAGCGCCACTTTCTGCGACTGACAGAGGCGATCGGCGTAGGGGGTCGTCAGCATGTTCTCCTCAAAAAAATAGGCGCGCGCCAAACCTTCCTCCAGCAAGCGTGCATTAACGAAAATCGAATCGTCAGCGAAAACAAAAGCCAGCAGACGCCCATAGCGGTCGTTCGATTCGGGGCCAAACTCGAAACGAAGCCTGCGGTCGCCGATAATACGACCGAGTTCATTCTTGGCTTCTTCATAGTATGGTTCCCCCTTTTCCGGCGTGTCAATGGCCAGAAGGCGTATCTTGCGGCCATCTGCGTCCACAAATGTGTCGCCATCAATCACCCGCGCCGCCCCCGTTTTTTCGATCGGAGGGCGAGACGGCTTCTCTATATGCTTCTTTATTATTATTGATAATATCAGGAGCGCTACAATAAGAAGCAGGAAAAACAGGCGATTAAAAGTCAGGGGAGAAGATCGTCTCAAAGGTCTTCGCCTTGAAGCCGATCGCGCAATTGCTGCATTTCCTCAGTGTCGCGTCCGAAATCAGCCGCCTCGTTGAGATGATGCATGGAGCGTTTTTTGCGTCCCAGTTCAAGATAGATTTCGGCGGCAAGGATATGCGCCGACTGATTGTTCGGGGAAATGCGGACAGCCGACTCGATCGCTTTACGTGCCGCCGCCAAATTCTCCTCCAGCTGATAGTACTCGGCGAGGATCATGTATGATTCGGGATAAAGTGGATCCAACTCTGCGGCGCGGGTCGTGGCCGATATCAGTTTGTCGGCTTCGATGATTTCGCCCGCTCTGGCGCGTTCGAGATAGACATAGGCCAGTCCGACATAAAAACCGCCGTCGTATGGATTCTTGCGGATGGCCTTGATGATTTCCTCTTCCGCCAGTTCCGGGCGATCCTGCATCAGGTAGGTCCAGCCAAGCGCAAAATTGACCTGCGCGCTCCCCGGGTTGTACTGGAAAGCCTTCTTGATGTGTTTCTCCGCGAGATCGAACTGCTGGAGCTCTTTGTACGTGAAAGCAATCCCCAGGTGCATATCGAAATCATTTGGATTCTGAAGCAGCGCCTCGTTAAACGCTTCCAACGCCGAATCAAAGCTGCCGACACCGAGGAAATAGTCGGCGCGCTGGCGGGGATCGGTTTCGAGCTCCGACAACAAATGCAGATGCGCCATCACTTCGCGATTGTCCGGCGAGAGACGTCGTGCCTCATTAAGGCAGCGTTTGGCGCCGAGGTAGTCCGCCTGTTCCAGATGCAGCAATCCCAGACCGATCTGGGCGCGACTGGAATAGAGACGATCATCAGTCAGATCGTTTTCCAGCGCTCTCTCAAACGCCGCCGCCGCGTCCGAATACTGCTTCATGTTGAAGAGAATGAAGCCGAGTTCCACCAGATACTTCGCCGAATCGGGGAACTCCATCAGCGATTTTTCAATCTCTTCGCGACTCGATCTCAGACGCCCCGATTTCTGGAAGACCAGGGCGCGGTGAAAATGCGCTTCCGGAGCCAGCGGGAACTCCCAACTGATATAGGACTGCGTCGGATGTCGCAGCAAATAATTGTTGTATTCCTCCGACGAGTTGAAAAATCGCGTCTTGGCAAGCAAGCGGCCGGTGAAATTCGAGACATACCGCGACCGGGAGATGATCTTATCGGTCTCCTCGAGGACGGTCTCAAAATCCCCCTCCTCAAGTGCATCGTTGATCATCTCGAACTGGGTTTCCGGATCGGCATGCCGCCGGAACCGCTCGCGGATCGCTTCCATAAGTTGCTTGAAAGACAGCTTCATACCAGTGTAAATGTACGCAACTTTTAGGATTGGTCAAGAAGTTTATCTCTTGCTATTATTGATAATACCACTTCAGGCGGCGTCAGGAATCCCTTCCTGACGACCTTGACTAGCTTACTGATCCGGCAGGAAAGGATTCCTGCCGGCGCGCTCACCTGGCTTTTTCGACGTCCGTGCCGATGTTGGGCAGTCAAATGACGACGTATCTGGGCTCTCGTTTCCTCCAGTCCCCTGGCCTATATTATTAATAATAGGTTACCAGCCGCGGAATCTCTCCGCTGCTGGGGTCTGCCACCCAAATCACGCTCTGCCTGCATGGCCACCGCACCGTCTTATCTGCGTCTGCCAGTAACTAATATGACAATATGAAGCAACGGGTTAGATGTGATTTCCCGCGTCTGATCGATTAGGCAGAAGCGGATGCATAACGACAGGCGACTGCCGAAAGCGAGAGACAGGGTGATAACGATTGCCAAAATCAGCTATTATCGTTAATAATAACAACCTGTCCCGTATGACCTAACCGACTGGCGGACAGTGAATAAGCGTTTAACATTGGACCCCACCCAAAGCGCAGCGTCGGGTGGGGTCTTTATTCTGTGGCTGCAATATCAATCTCGAGCAATACATTTTCGGAAGCTGCATAAAGGCTATAGCTCGCCCATTTCCGACTTGCTGTCTGTCGCACAGGTGGAAAATGCTGCGAAACGCCCCCTGCACTCTGAGAGTGTTGAAAATGCTCGGAATTGTCATTGCGAGGAGTCAGGGCTGGTGAGAGATGGGAGGGGTGATGACGACGAAGCAATCTGCGCGCCTGCATCGCAAGAGCGCAAATCGAGATTGCTTCGTCGTGCTCCACACCGTGCATCACCTCTCCGCACTCCTCGCAATGACACGGTTTGGGCTTTGTCAGCACTCTCCAGATCGTGGGGTGCCGAACGCTCAGACTACTCTTCTTATGGAGAGGGGGCATTTTGGCGCCAAAACCGCCCTTGAGCGCGCCGGCAGGAATCCTTTCCTGACGACACCTGAAAAACCGGGTTTTGGCGTTTCAAGTAGGAAGCAGGAGCGTCAGAATTTCCCGCCAAATGCAAAAATGTTCTTGACATTCTGAAGCAAGTTTATACATTACTCGCGGTGATTGAACGTTTTGGTGTGCACTGTGCACATCATGAATTTGCAGTACAAGTACGTTTAGTAGTCATAAGCCTCTGACTCACGCATTTTCGAGTTTGATGATGGTGGATTATTACCTCATCTGACTAACTCTTGGTGCATGGATTCTTGATCCATTCTTACCAAATCTCATTTTCATTTACTTGTCGTTGATTACTTACTTGTGTCTTCTTGTTTGTTTTAGGAGGTGAAATCGCTTAGGCGGTTCCCGTAAAGATAAAGAAACTTAGATAATTCCGTGTACGACGCTTCGGGGAAAACTAAAGAATCGGTTCGGCACGCCGAATATGATAAAGTAGTTTAACCCCTGACTCCATTAGGAATCAGAATAAAGAAGTAGTTGGCCTGTGATCCTTAAACCCTAGACAAGTTGAACGGATCGACGCCAATTTAAGAAGTTGCCTGATCCTTAGGCAGATTACATGGTCTGCTGCGGTTGAAGGAAGCATAAAGGTTGGTGTATCCGGGTCGAAAGACGCCGGAAGGCAAACTACAAACGTTATTTCCTAAGTTATTTAAGGAGGAAGTACATGTTAAAAAAACTTTTGGTAGCTGTGCTCGCACTTACCATCATTGTTGGTTTTTGCGGTCCAGCAGGAAGTTCGCTAAAAGCCGCTCCGAATCCGCTCGATCAATGGCCGACCTGGTGTCACGACTATGGTCGTACCTCAGAGTCCGGCATTTCCCTCGGAGACGTCAGCGGCATTCGCAACGCCTGGAGCTATTTTCCGGGCGGCGGCAGGCAAATGCGTTACACCGCACCGCTTATTGTCAATGACAAGGTGTACGTGTTTTTCACCGGCCGTGTTATGTGTCTCAATCTCCAGACTGGCGCAGTGATTTGGACTTCGAGCACTAAGCCCTGGTCCGCCTTGTGTGGCTCATTGATGTCAGATCCGACCATTGTAGATGGTTTTCTGTACATGGGTACGGGCACTACCAACGGATTCATCAAAGTCGATGCGCTCACTGGCGACAAGATTTGGTCAAGAGACAACGTCGTAGGTGGTACGCCGCTTCCTGGAGCCGGTGATTGGTTCCAGAATGCACCGCCGGTCATCCTTGGCGACTACGTTTACTTTTGCGGTGATTACGGTGGCGTGTATGGCCTGGATAAACTGACCGGCCTAATTACGATGTACACTTTTTTGGACGTGGTCCAAGGTCTCCCCTTGGGTGATGATCCCGCCGCAATGATGGCTAGTATGTCGAGTGACGGTGTTGCTAACTTGTTTATCGGCACCTCAAACTTGGAGCCTTCTGGTACCGGCTATCCTACTGCAGGCGGCGTTTATAGCCTGACGCCGGTTCCGACGGGGGTTGACATGACGGGAACGTTTACTACGAACTGGAATTATGTCCCAGGGCCAGAGTGGCAAACTTATTGTCCGGGTGGTTTCCTTTCCGCCCCGACTCACTATCTCGGCAACCTGTATCTCAATTCCTGGTCTGACGATCCGTATGGTACCGGCTATCTTGGCTTCCGCCAGAAGCTTGATGTGGCGACCGGTACTGCCCAGTGGTTGGGTAACGGACCCGGTACTGGGAGCGCGATGATACGCTTCCAAGGCGCGGCCTGGAATTCTCCGCCGGCAGTTATCAGTTCACTTGGGGGGGTTATATTTGGCTATGGCAACTTCCTTGGCGGGGCTGCGGCCAACTCCCGTGGTGTTCGTCGAACCTCATTCGCCAATTCGACCAATACCGCGTTCCTAGCTGCGAACAATGGAATATCTGACTATGACAACAACGTGCATGGCGCTGCTGTCACAACTCAGGATCCGTATGTTCTGTACGGCGGCAACTACATCGCTACGCCGCTTAGTGGAACTTTCAAAATTGTCGATGGTAACACAGGCGCGCGTCTGGTAACCTACGGGTTTACTGGTTATGTCAATGGTTCCGCGCTTGCTCACGGTACTGACGACGGTTTAGGATACGGCAACGACTGGATCGTGGTAACAACTCGCTTTAGCGATTATAACACTGCGATCGGCGGTATTGCCACGAACGGCAAAGTGTTTGCCTTCAGAAACATGGGTCCGCGTCCTCGTTTGGTTGTTCCTGAGACCTTCGTGACGTTTGATCCTGTGTTCAAATCCGAACCGAATCTGGTTCAGAGAACAGATCTCGATGCGGTCAAGAACACCGGCCTTTTGCCCCTGACTTACAGCACGTTTGGTCACTATGCCACCGGTGCTATGAGTCTGACGGCGAAGATTAGCACGGTTTCTGCGGTTGGCCAGAGGGCTGCCGCCAATTTGTCGAAGCAATTCATCGACAACAACATTGACGAGATGCTGCCTGATCGTACCCAGAACCGGTTCCATACCACCCCCAACGGTCTGACGTTTGTACCGTTTGTACCTGAAGCAGGTCTCACGGTAGGTCACAGACATGGTGGCGGTGAGTGGATGGGTGTGGATTCGCCGGTTGCGGTTAAGCCTGCCGTTGCTAATTCGGCTCTCGGCACCGCTGCGAATGATTGGGCTGCTTGGGTGTCCGGCTCCGCTGGCGTCGTTGGCGGGGGCGGATCTGCGAATTTCGTGTTCCAGTTTGATCGTTCCAAGATGGCTTTCCTCGGCTATAATACCTTCTTCATCCAGATTGCGTCTAACGATCCGGACTACAACATTGAAAATCCGTGGAGTCCTCCGGATCCGATTTTACATCAGCAGGCGGAAATCCAGTACGTGGTTCCGTATAATTACTGCCCAACCGAAATCGACGAGATGTGGTTTGGTGATTACGGTTATTCGTGGACCGACAATATCGGGATGCTTGGTAATGACCCATCGGTGGCGTTCAGTCTGGGAGCTGGGGACGACAACTTGTTCACCGGTACCATGTTCTACGCTAACGACATGATGAGCGCTGCCTGGAATCCTATCTCCGGCACAGGCTCTTATGATGCTCTCCTTCAAGGAGGCTTCCTGTATGGGTACTACCCGACCGGAACCGATTGCGGTGGTTGCCTCAAAGGCTACGATGGCAACGTGCTCCCTGTCGAGTACTCAACTGACGGTGGTTATACCTATCCTGATCTTATTGGTGACCTCTGCACCTGGTCGATGATCGACTCTGGACAGCTTGCGGGCTTTACCACCACCGGTACCAATCCCGGCCTGCATCAGGGTGGTCCGTCTATGGGTATCCAGGTGAACTACCGAGAAATTGGCGGTTACCCTTCTGAATTCGGCAACTTCAAACTGGTGGTCCAGGATATCATCAACCGTAATGCCACGGACATCACCGGACTGTATTACGGCTCGTTCATCGATTGGGACGTTAGTGCGGCTGACGATGGCGATGGCGATGTTGATAAGGGCTGGATTTACCAATTCGGCCCAACTGGTGATGTTTATGGTCAGATTGGTCTTCCCAGCAAGGGTTCCCACTGGCCTGATGGCACCGCGACCGACCCGATGTACAATGGTCAAATCCTGCACAGCATAGACACCTACTGGAAAAACGAGCAGTTTGACAGTTTGTATAACTGGGTTGATTTGTATCCGGAAGCCGTAACGAAGTTAGCGCCTGTCGAAGATGGTACTGACTATGCGACCGAGGTTGCGTTTGGCAAGACCACTCTGCACGCCTATGATACGACTTCGTTCGGCTACGCCCTGTTCGGAATGCTCGGTACCTGGTCACAACCAGATCTCGAAAATCTCCGGAACTTCGCGAACAAGTTCGCCGGCTTCGGCCGCGGAGACGTCAATGATGATGGTGTCATTGATCTGCTTGACCTTGTGATTCTGCAGCAATACGTCGCCGCGCCACTCGTCAAGCCCGGACCATTTCCGTTCAAACACCTCGGTGATTTGGACAATGATGGTGACGTGGACCTCGCTGATGTCACTTATTTTGGTGACTATTTCTTTACCTACGGTCCACCGCCTAAGAGCGCGTTCGTTTTCTAATCTCGCAGCTTTAACGTTGTTGAGATTGTGTGAGCAAGGGTCGAAAGACCCTTGCTCTTTTTTTGTTTGTTTTCACAGGCGGCGTCCGGAATCCCGA
>JAPLUP010000284.1 GCA_026397575.1 Candidatus Zixiibacteriota bacterium | reverse complement strand
AGGGCCACAACCTGACGCTCTAACCAACTGAGCTACACCCACCGTATAGAACGGCGTGCGCCTATTGGCACGGACGGGTAATATATGCGCCGGGCAACATTGAGGCACCTCCAAAGGTTATAAACCGACCTTCTCTTAGTGTCCACAATTTCGGGAGAACTCCACGGCTTGACCTATGAGGCTTCTGTATCGATACCACTTTTTGTTGTGGGGGAACGTCTTCTCCTCCGTAGAACCATAAGTAATTTGGGTAAGCGATGCGCAGAGGGATTTTTGTTGCTGTCGCTTGCCTGCTAAGTCTAACGCAAAACCGGAGTCTCCTATGTCGATAGATTCGAGTCATTCAAACCCGATGATGAAACAGCGCACGGTCATGTCAGTTGTTGGCCCCTATCAGCGTCCCAGCAACTTGCGCAGCAATTGGCAACTGGTCAATTCTATCCTTCCCTATCTCGGCCTGATGGTCGCCATGTACCTGAGTCTGGCAATCAGCTACTGGCTGACATTGGCAATCGCGGTTGTCGCGGCGGGGTTTCTCGTTCGTGTCTTCATCATCTTCCATGATTGCTGTCACCGGTCTCTCTTCAAGTCGCGAAAGGCTAATAGTGTCTGGGGAGTAATCACTGGAATAATTAGCTTCACCCCCTACCAACTATGGCAGCGCAAGCACAACATCCACCATGAGACTTCCGGCGATTTGGATCTGCGTGGCGAAGGGGACGTCTGGATGATGACAGTCAAGGAGTACAAGGAGGCGTCGGTCAGTACGCGCCTCAAGTATCGCTTCTATCGCAATCCGCTGGTTTTGTTGATCCTCGGACCGTTGCAAATGCTGTTGATTCAGAATCGTTTTTCTCCGAAGAATGCGACGCATAGCGACCGGATCAGTGTCTGGGTTACCAATCTGGGGATGCTCGCGATGTTTATCGCGGCGGCATTTACGATTGGAATCAAGGCCTATATTATGCTCCAGCTGCCAGTTTACTGGCTGGCCGGAGCCGGCGGCATCTGGCTGTTTTACGTCCAGCACCAATATGAAGACGTATACTGGGAGCACCATGAGAAGTGGGATCGTATCGCGGCATCGCTGGACGGAAGTTCATTCTACCGGCTACCGCTGGTGCTGCGCTGGTTTTCGGGCAATATCGGCTTCCATCATGTTCATCACCTGAGTTCGCAAATACCGAATTACTATCTACCTCGTTGCAGTGACGACCTGATGCAACTGCGTCCGGTCAGACCGCTTTCGTTTTGGCGAAGTCTCAAATCGCTGCGGCATCGCCTCTGGGATGAGGACGAGAAGAAGCTGGTCAGATTCCGGCATCTCAAGATGCAAGCTACTTTCGCCGCAGCCTTGCCAACTCCAAAAGCTCGCAATAATCACGATTCTGTCTGAATGAGCAACAGAAAGCGGATGGTCCGAGAATGACCATCCGCTCTTGAGTGGAGAGAGTCCCGGAAAGGATGCTCTTACTTCACCGGGAAATAGCCGACTTCCTTGACGATCTTCTGGCCGGCCTCTGAGAGAGCATAGTCAACCAGTTTCTTGATGTCGCCGGTCGGCTTTGAAGTCAGATACCAGAAGAGATACCGTGACAGAGGATAGGTTCCGGCTTTGATGTTTTCTTCAGTCGGCAAGTACCCTGTAGATTTGTCGTCCTTTTTGATCTTGCAGTCTCTTACTCCCTTGGCATAGGCGGCGCCGCCATAACCGATTCCGTTCTTGTCCTTGGCGACCGCATTAACAATCGCCGCCGTGCCCGGAAGCGTTTGCGTTTGAGCGGCAAAGTCCTCACCCAT
>JAPLUP010000115.1 GCA_026397575.1 Candidatus Zixiibacteriota bacterium | reverse complement strand
GGCGTGTGTCCGCCTGCAACTGTGCCAACAGAAACCTATCGAGAGCCATGTTGGCTTCACCGGTGTCGGTCACTAATCCGAGGTAGTCCCACGGGAGTCGTTGTGTCTCTGGCAAAAATTTGCTCACGGTGCTAATGTACTTCGGTGACGGATCGCAAGCAACCACCGAAAAAGAGGCTCTCCGACACTCTCACGAGAAGACACACGGCGAGCGGACAGGAACGCATTGGACGCATCTCTGCGAGGCGGATGGACGAGTGATCGTGGAAAAAGTACGGGAGGTTATTCCTGGGTGATGTGGTACTGTTTTATCTTCAGCCGCAACGTCGATTCCGGGATAGCCAGAGATTCGGCTGCATACTTCTTCACCCAATTAGACTTGCGCAGGGCGCCGAGAATGTAGTCCCTCTCGAGACGCGAGATATGCTCATAGAGCGAGAATCTACCCCGCTTGGTGGCGGTCGAGCGCACGCCATTGCCGTTGTCGGAGTTCTCGCTGATTCGGCGGGAGATCAGGTAGCCGGTGATTACTTTGCGCTCACCGGACAGTAGCACCATCTTCTTGATCTCATTTTCCAGCTCGCGAATATTGCCGGGCCAGTCGTAGTCGGCCAGATAGTTGAATGCTTCCGGCTCGATCTTAACTTGTGGATCGCACTTGTCGATAAAATGTTTGATCAATAACGGAATGTCTTCACGACGCTCCCGTAGACCCGGCAGCTTGAAAGCGAACGTTGACAATCGATAGTACAAATCCTGCCGGAACTGTCCCTGCTCCATGCTTGTCTTGAGATCGCGATTGGTGGCGGAGATGACACGCACATCAACTTTGCGCGGCACTGTGTCACCGAGTCGCACCACTTCTTTCTCTTCGATTACGCGCAGCAGCTTAACCTGAATCGACAACGGCATATCGCCGATTTCGTCAAGGAAGAATGTGCCGCCGTCCGCTTCCTCGAAAAGACCGACCTTCTCACCATCGGCGCCGGTGAAAGCACCACGCTTGTAACCGAACAACTCCGATTCCAGCAGAGTTTCCGGCAAGGCCGCACAATTGACGGAGATGAAGCGCTTGCCCTTGCGGTTAGAGTTGAAGTGTATCGCCTTCGCGAGGAAATCCTTGCCGGTTCCCGTATCTCCCTCGATCAAAATCGATATCGGCGAATCTTTTACCTGCGCGACGCGACTAAGAATGTCCAGCATCACCGGATTTGTCGTGACGAAGTTCGGGAAGGCATGCTGCCGCTCAAGTTGATCTTTAAGACGCTGGTTGTCAAGAGTCAGGCGTTTCTTCTGCTCTTCCGACGACTTGAAAGCGATGATATCGGAGAACGCAATTGCAAAATCAAGATTGGCTTTCGAGAAGGGTTTGGTATTCTCTCCGAGCCGATCGACATAAAGAATGCCAATCGTCTCCTGAGACAGTTGGATCGGAATCGCGACAAAACTGCGGACAACACCGGATTGAACGTTGAGGTAATCGAAGATCCGATCCCGCTCACCGAGCAGGGATGTCACTAACAATGGTCGATCCAATGGTAGCGTGCCGGCCTTGCCGTTGCTTAGGGTGCGCGAAATTTTCCCCAGCGCAGTCGGATCAAACGCCAGATAGGCCAGAGGCTCATAGGTCCGCTGTTGCGCATCCAGAGACAAAATGAACGCGCGATCGCCGTCGATCTTCTTGCGCAGGATTTCCAGCGTCTCACTCAAACTGCCGCTCTT
>JAPLUP010000441.1 GCA_026397575.1 Candidatus Zixiibacteriota bacterium | reverse complement strand
CCCCTCGAATATACTCTTGGTAGGCTTCGTATTTGGGAATGCGCGACCCCAACGCCCCCAGTTCTTGCACCCTGGAGTCTAATTCCGAAGCCAGGGCCCCGAGCGTCTGTTGACGCACTGCCTCTACCCCGTCCATCACGCTTCCGGTAGACGCATAAATCGGTTCGATGGCATAAAGCAGCTTTCCATCACCATTCAACACTTGCGTCTGAAACTGAATGGAATCGCCGACTTTGTAATAGGAACCGGTAACAAGCAGGCTTGCACCGGTGGCATCGACCACGGAACGGATGCCTTTGCTGGCATCGAGTCCCCCCAGCGCTTCTGGTGGAACGACTTCCGCCAGTCCCGTTTGCAAAAGACTCTGCGTCGTCCAGTCCGCTACCATCTTTCCCAGCGGATCAAGCGACGGGTCTCCGGTCTGATTGCGGAACGGCACAATTACAACTCGTTTGCTCTTTGCTGTCGCCTCGTCAGAGGATTTGTTCACCAACTCCCACGGTTTGAAAATCAGCGCAACCGCAGACAAGACAACCACCGCGAGCAGCGGCACCAGTATCCGCATTCTGCGCGAGCGTTTGACGGGGAGTGGGCCGCTTGGAGATAGCAGCTGTTTCATATCCGCCGCCAGATCATCTGCATGCTGATAACGTATGCTCTTGTCTTTGGCCAGGGCTTTGCTAATCACTCTCTGAAATTCGGCGTTGACCCCCGATTTATACCTTGCTATGGGTTCTGGTTCGTGATCAATAATATTGCGGGATGTCACTGTGTCGTTGTCGCCTTTGAATGGTTGCCTGCCCGTGATCAGTTCGTAGAGGACAACGCCAAGTGAGAAGATATCGGTGCGGTGGTCAACCTGCTCACCGCGGACCTGCTCCGGCGACATATAGCCAACTGTGCCGAGAGTCGAGCCGGTTTTTGTGAGGTGATCGGTTCCTGCGACTGATGCCAAGCCAAAGTCAAGGATCCGCGCTCGGCCATGCGAGTCGATCAAAACGTTTGCCGGTTTGATGTCTCGATGTGTAACGCCTTTTTCGTGTGCTGCCTGTAAGCCCTCAGCGATCTGGATGCCAATTTCCAGCACTTGCGGAATCGACAACTCCTGATGTGAGGCATATTCTCGCAATGACCGCCCTTCGATATGCTGCATGGCAAAGAACGGCCGCCCCTGAAACTCACCAACTTCATAGACCATGACGATATTTGGATGATCGAGTTTCGCCGCCGCTTGCGCCTCGCGCTCAAAACGTTGACGGCAGGCTTCGTCCTGACACAGGTGCGGTGAGAGAAACTTCAGAGCAACTTTGCGATTGAGCTTGCTATCCTCGGCAAGGTACACCTCTCCCATCCCACCGGCGCCGATCTTCTCGATGATCCGATAGTGGTTGATAACCGTGCCCTTGGAGAGCACTGTCACTGCCTGGGTCTTGTCGTCACTATCTTCGCTCACGCGTCAAAGTGCTCCCATTCGTATTTCACACGCTCCATCAGCTTCTTGAATTGCTCTTCACCACGGATACTGTTAAGGAATGTGTCCTTCTCCATAAAGGGATAATTGATAAAGCCTTTATTGACCGCGTTCTCCAACCAATCTAGTGCCTCCTCCTTTGCTCCTGCCAAAGCCAATAGTGCACCTACATGGTAGGACCACCCCCCATCCCTCCTGCACGTTCGCTGTACATCCAGAGGCTTTGTCCTTCTGTTTAGGATGGCGCATTACCTCTTAGAAACTGATCATTGATCTTGTTGGATTTTCTCCCCCGCACTCATCGTTGTCTGACAACGCTTCTTTCACGCTATCGCAATAGGCAAGCGATATGGCATAAAAGAATGTTTGGACGGGTTCTCTCAAGCCAATGTCGTGAACTTTGCGATTTGCTCCACGCGCCTGCATAAAATCCGTTGTGAAAAGCGCTATGGCCCCCTGCTTGACATACCTGTAAAGAGAATCCAACGGAAAAATGGTATTGCGCCTTTCTATGAGCGGCAGGGAGGCATTCACTTTTCCTGTATACTCAAAATACACTATCGCTAGACCACTCAGAGCAGTTGTACTGTTGGGGTCGATCGCCAACGCTTCCTTGAAATGCTCTACCGCCTTTCGCTGATTCCCGAGGAAGGCGCAGTTGATCCACCCGAGCATAGCATGGGCTTCAGGTAGTTCAGGGTCAAGGTTTAGTGACTTCCGCGCATAATCTTCGGCCTTCGAAATATCCTCCTCCTGTGCGAAACCACCATTAACCATACTCCAGTACCCCCATGCCATACCGCTATAGATGAGCGCATTATCCCCAACTATATCGAGGCCCTGCTGAAAGTATTGCATTCCCCGGATTATGGCGTCTTCTGTGCCTTTATCGATTTCAGCTTTTCCTTCGAGATAGTATGCAAACGCAACAGTATTGTTGAAAGATCGTTTGCCAAGTCGCCGCGTTTCGTCCGGTGTCAGCTGGATCTTGATGCCGTCGACTATGGCGCGAGATACACTATCTTGCATATCAAACACATCGTCCAAAGTGCCGGTGTAGATTTTGGACCAAAGATGGGCATCAGCGTTGGCATCTATAAGCTGTGCCGTGATGCGCAACTCCTTACCGGCCTTGCGCACGCTCCCCTCGACGATGTATTGCACCTTGAGTGCTTTTGCGATCTCAGGGATCGTCTTGTTGCTGCCCTTAAAGGTCATCGAAGAGCTGCGGGAGATTACGCATAGCGACTGAACCAATGAGAGCTTGCTAGTCAGTTCTTCAGTTAAGCCATCACTGAAGTACTCCTGATCGGGATCGGGGCTGAGATTTTCGAACGGCAGCACCGCCAACATCTTTCGCTGAGCGGTCGGCTTCTCGCCGGTGAAGATGTTGGATTTGAAAATGCCGTAAGCAGCAGCCACGAGAATCACGAGAGCTGCAACGCCAACCACTAGACGCCAGGTTCGGTTCTTTCTGACTGGCGCTCCGGTCAGGAGCTGGCTTGTTGCCTTCAAGCCCATCAGATCGCTAATAAC
>JAPLUP010000339.1 GCA_026397575.1 Candidatus Zixiibacteriota bacterium | reverse complement strand
ACACCGTGCCTGTGGAGACCAGAATAGCAGGATCATGGCCGCTGTGAGCAACGGCCTTGCCCAGAGTCTAAATCCATTCGGCTGTTGGTTTGTCGTGAAAATGCTTGAGATTCGTGCCATGCGTGCCACAAGCGGTTCCTTCGAAGCTTCAGATCGGCACTATCAAGATAGCAGAAGATAGTCTACTCTGTCAAGAGATTTTCACAATTGGGAAGAGCCTTAGCTATAGGCGATTTAGATGATAAGGCAAGCACCATAAAATGCTCGTCAATCTGGTGCTGATCCGTGCCCGGGTTCATTTCTATGCGCAATATCCTTGACAATTCCAGCAACTTAGAATACCTTCAGAGAAGAATAACATTGATATGCCAGAAGCTGATCGCTATGAGTCGGAGTGTGTGTTGTTAACCGCTAAAAGGGAGAAGGTTTCATGGACATGACTATTGCTGACGTCGTCGAAGCTCTGAAACGGGCGAAGGCGGCATCCAAGAGCATACGAGCACGCCACTGAAAAGACGTATCCCGCCTGCATGTACTCGTTGTCGCCCGGAGAGAGATACGAACTCGTCGCGGAACATGTTGACAAGGCCAGGTTGAACTGGGCTCACATTGCTATCGCCCAATTGATGGCCTGTGGCTATGTTGACAGGGTACTCACCACGAATTTCGACCCCCTGCTTCAAAGAGCTTGTGCTTTACTCAACCTCTATCCTGCCATCTACGATTTTGCCGCCTCTCCGCGCTTTGTCCGCAATTTCGTTCCTGACCATGCTATCTTCCATTTGCATGGACAGCGAACAGGATTCGTGCAATTGCATACTGAGGAGGAACTCGCCAAACACTTTGAGGCAATCGCTCCGGTGTTTGAGGATGCCGTATCGCGAGGGCTCTGGATCATCGTCGGATACAGCGGCGACAACGATCCGGTCTTCAAACGTCTTGCCGAAGTGTCCACCTTCAACGATCGTCTCTTCTGGATCGGTTACAAGGACGAACCTGCGCCACCCCACGTGCAGAGTCAATTGTTTCAAGAAGGAAAATACGCATCCTACATCAACGGATTTGACGCCGACTCCTTCTTCATCAAGTTGAATCAGGAATTGGGTTGCTTCCCACCAGCCTTCGTTAGTAAACCTTTTTCCCACTTGCTGCAAGCTCTTAAGCCGGTCATGGAGTATACGATCCCGGGGCACGAAGCGGACATTGGGGTGATGGAAGAGCCACGCAAATTGATCAAAAGAGCCGTCATGGAATTCGAAAGAGCTCGCAAGCGCCTACCCAAGGGGCCATTGAGCAAGGATGATAAGGAATCATTGCATAGCGAAATCGACAAAGCTTTGATGGCAGGTGATTACGAGCGGGCTATCGAAATCGGAAAGAAACTCGGGAAAATGATACCCCCCAAAGCTGCCAAGTCGCTGGCGTGGGCCTATGTGCTCAAAGCGAATTCCCTGTCCGAGGCGGCCAAATCAAAATCATCTGGTGAGGCTGAGAAACTCTATCAGACGAGCAACCGACTATACTCAGAAGCCCTGAAAATTGTTCCTAAGTTTCATGAAGCGCTGTACAATTGGGGCACTACTCTCTTCGATCAGGCAAAAGCAAAGACAGGTGCGGAGGCGGATCAACTGTATGCTCTGGCATCGGGGAAATACAAGGCAGCGCTGAAGATCAATCCGGACCAACACAAAGCGCTGAATAATTGGGGCGCCGCCCTTCACGAGCAGGCGAAAGCGAGGACAGGTGCGGATGCGGATCGTTTGTACGCTCTGGCGGCGGACAAATATGAGACTGCTCTGAAGATCCTACCACACTATCACACGGCGTGGAACAACTGGGGCGCCGCCCTTTCCGATCAGGCGAAAGCGAAGACAGGTGCGGAGGCGGATCGCTTGTTCGCAATGGCGGCAGAGAAATATGATGCGGCACTGAAGATCAAGCCAGACGATCACGAAACGCTGTACAACTGGGGCACGGCTCTTTCCGATCAGGCGGAAGGGAAGGCAGGTGCGGAGGCGGATCGTTTGTTCGCAATGGCGGCAGAGAAATATGAGGCGGCGCTGAAGATCAAGCCAAGCGATCACGAAGCGCTGTACAACTGGGGGCTTGCACTATTCAATCTGGCGCGAGCGAAGACAGGTGCGGAGGCGGATCGTTTGTTCGCAATGGCGGCAGAGAAATATGAGGCCGTGCTGCAGATCAAGCCAGACTATTACAAAGCGTTGAATAACTGGGGCGCCGCCCTTTACGATCGGGCAAAAGCGAAGACAGGTGCCGAGGCGGATCGCTTGTATACTCTAGCGGCAGAGAAATATGAGGCTGCACTGAAGATCAAGCCGGACCTGCACGAATCGCTGATAAACTGGAGCAGTGCGCTATCCGATCAAGCAAAGACGAAGACAGGCGAGAAGAGAAATGAACTGCTCACTGCAGCCGAGGATAAATGCAACCAAGCTGAATCACTTTCTCCCGGCTCTGGCGCCTATAACCTCGCTTGCGTGGCTTCTCTGCGAGGGAGACCGGATGAGTGTCGAAAATGGCTTGAGATTAGTCGCGAGGCGGGAGAGCTTCCGAGGAAAGAGAAGTTGAAAAAAGACATAGACCTTGACCCAGTGCGCGAACTCGACTGGTTCAAGGCGTTTATGGCTGGACTGAAAGAGTAGAAACGAATTGCTTGCTGAGCGCTACTCCACCGTCATCCCCAACCTTTGCGCTTCGGTCTCGATAAACCGCTGCAGACCGATGCGGTCGTCCTCGTAGATATTGATAAACCTGGCGCCAACTTCGTAAGTGCCGTCAGGCAATTTGGCGGTGCGGGTTACCTGGCAGACCGCGGTCAACTCGGAATCGATATCATTTTCGTAGACACGCAGAAATTGTGGGTGCTGTTTTTTCCAGCGCGGGATAGTGATCGTCATCTTGAACATGTCGTCTTTGTGATAATCGCACTTGGCGACAAACATCAAACCTCCCGCTCCGATATTGCGCGCCTCCCCCAGAGTCTCGGTATCGGCTTTGGCGGCGAACAGAATCTTCTGGGCGGTCAGTTTGCAGTGATTCGGAATACGTACGAACTGACGACGGTTCTTAACTACCGGTTTTGTGGATGTAACTGTCATATTCTAAATCCCCAAGTCGGAACGGTTTTTCCAACCCTATTGAAAGATGATCAACGACGGGTGCTTGCAAGCGTTCTCACCCGAGCCGTGACTGTCCGGCAACGCATATTGATTTTATCGGAGTCTGACACAGCTTTTTAACTGTCTCAGCGCCAGTATTTTCTTGATCAACCGAACTGGTGCGCGTATCGTATAAGGATGTGTTATGACTGCTGAACGTCTTCCCAAGCCCAAATGGCTGAAAATCAACGCGAGCTTCGGAACCGGATACCGGCGTGTGCGCGGATTGCTGGCAGAGCACGAACTCCATTCGGTCTGCCAGGAAGCCAATTGCCCCAATATGGGGGAGTGTTTCGAAGCGGGCACGGCGACGTTCCTGATTCTTGGGCATGTCTGCACACGCGGCTGCGGCTTCTGCGATATCCTCAAGGGCAAACCCAAAATGCACGATCTGGGTGAGCCGGAACGTCTGGCGAGAGCGGTTGCCAAGCTTGGTCTGAAGCACGTCGTGATTACTTCAGTCACGAGAGACGATCTCGATGACGGCGGAGCTTCGATTTTCGCCCAAACAGTCTGCAAGTTGCGGGACTACGATCCCGATGTTCAGATCGAACTGCTGGTGCCTGACTTTCAGGGTTCCAAGCGGGCATTAGACCAAGTACTTGATTCCGCGCCGGAGGTGTTCAACCATAATATCGAGACGGTACCGAGGTTGTATAACAGGGTGAGGCCAAAGATGGGTTATCGTCGCAGCTTGTCGATCCTTCGTTACGCAAAAGGTTCCGGCAGGGTTCCGCTGGTCAAATCCGGCATTTTCGTCGGCATCGGCGAGCGCGAAGAGGAGATCAGGCAGACTATGCAAGATATTCGCAATTGTGGTGTGGACATGCTCACCATAGGTCAGTATCTGTCACCGTCCCAACAACATCTGCCGGTTGAAAAGTACTATCATCCCGATGAGTTTGCCATGTTCAAGCGCTGGGGCAATGAGATAGGATTCAGGCATACCGAATCGGGGCCGCTGGTGCGCAGTTCCTACAAGGCGTCTTTACAGAGCGCCAACCTGATTTGAGAAGATGATTCAGATATTCTTCGCCAAAGAACTCGGCTTCTGCTGGGGCGTAGAACGGGCGATCAATCTCGCCGCCAAAGCCAAAAACGACCATCCCGGGGAAGTGACGATTTTGAAGGAAATCGTGCACAACCGTCAAGTGGTAGACTTCTTCAAGCAGAAAGGCGTCGGTCAGGCGGAATCTCTCGACCGGATAGACACCGGCACACTGGTGATCTCGGCGCACGGTCTCAGCCCGAGACTAAAGAAACAGGCAACGTACAAGGGGCTCAAAATTGTCGACACAACTTGTCCCCTTGTGGAGAATGTCCACATCTTCACGCGACAGTTAATTAACGATGGCTACAAAGTGATTCTCTACGGTGAGCCGGAGCATGATGAAGTGATGGGCGTAATGGGCATCGATGGGCAGAATATCCATCTGCTGGCGGAATATGATGATATCGACAAGCTGCCCAGGTTCGAGGGCAAGGTCGCGCTGATAACGCAGACTACGCGCGGCGTCAGGGCGTTTGAGCAGGTTAGTGCCCGGATGAAGGAGATCTATCCTGATATCAAGATTGTCAATACCATCTGTGATGCCACCGACAAACGGCAGCACGCCATTCATGATTTGGCGCCGAAGATGGATATGGTTCTGGTAATCGGATCGTTCAGTTCCGGCAACTCGCACCGGTTGCGCGATATCGCCAAAGAGCACTGCGGCAAGGCCTATTTGATTGACTCACCGGAAGATATCGACTGGTCGTGGTTTGATGGCTGTCGGAAGGTCGGCATTACCGCGGGCGCTTCGACCCCAAGCTTCTCGGTAGAACAAATACTCAAGGCGCTCCACGAAAAAGTCGGCATTGACTTGGCGAATTCCGACGCGCGCATTTTCGACTACAAATCATTTGCAGGATTCAGGGATGTTCAACCGGCCTCGTA
>JAPLUP010000275.1 GCA_026397575.1 Candidatus Zixiibacteriota bacterium | reverse complement strand
AGGACCCGCGATACGTAAAGACCCGCGAGACAACCGCTTCTGAGTTGGTCGTACCGCTGTTTTCCGGTCGGCAGGTCATTGGCGCCTTCAATCTGGAATCCGATCAACCTGATGCCTATTCCCCGCTCGATCTAGAAATGGTCAGGGCTTTCGCCAATCAGGCAGCGCTGTCGATTACGCGTGCCAGACTTTACAAGGAGATGGTAGCCAAGAACCGGATCGAAGACCAGCTTCAGGTTGCACGTGACATCCAGAAATCATTCCTTCCCAGGATTCCACCCTCCTATCCCGGTTTCGATTTTGATGCAATCAACATCTCATCCGAACAGGTGGGTGGTGACTATTTTGATTTCATTCCGATTGTCGATCACCAACTCGGGATCACGATTGCCGATGTCTCCGGGAAAGGACTGCCTGCCTCGCTGATCATGGCCTCGTATCGCGCGTCACTGATCGCGGAGATTCGGAATAACTACGCCATTCGAACGATCATGAGAAAAGTTAATAATCTAATCTTCGAGTCGGTGGAACGGGGCAATTTCGTCACGGCGGTGTACGGCGTGCTGGACACCAGAAACCGCGTCTTCACTTTTTCCAACGCCGGCCACAATCCGCCTTTCATCTTGCGGAAGTCCGGAGAAGTCGAGTCACTTACCGACGGTGGTTTGATTCTCGGTATCGTTCCGGAAAGGCAGTACCAGGAGCGACCGGTCCAGTTCGGGTCGGGTGACATAATGGTCATGTACACTGACGGTGTGACCGATACTGAGAATGAAAAGGGGGAACAGTTTGATATCGAGCGTCTGGTGGAGCTCGTGAGGAAGAACCGTCGGCTGCCTGCCAAAGGAATTCGTGCGAAGATTTTCGACGAGATTGCCCGGTTCCGTGACATCAACTATCAGCCGGACGATTTGACGCTGGTTGTCGTGAAGTCCGAATAGCGTTGACAGAGCGGCACAACGTTGTTATACTTGATAGATTTGTTTGGCAAAACAGATTGGAGTTATTATGAGTCGCAAATGGCTTGTCTTGGCTGGATTCGCGCTGTTCTTCATAGTGGTAGTTGTGTTTTCCAGTTGCAGCAAGGACAAAGGCGTAATTGACACCAGCAGCAAAGACACCCTCTATGTCAAGTCGGTTTCCACCTCCCCCGACACTGCTGACATTATCAACGATCCACTTTGGGATGAGGCTGAAGAGTTTAGTATTCGAATTGGCGAAGATAAGAACTACACCAACGACCTCAAAGTCGGAATCGTGAAAACCAAAGCCGTTGCTGACACCGCCTATGTCTACATGCGTTTCGACTGGCGCGACTCCACTATGTCGGTTCGTCCGGGCTACTGGACCAATCAGGCAGGGCAGGAGTGCGCAGTGTGGACACAGAATGCCGATACCACCGTTACCAGTTGCCCTCAGATTGGCAACGCTCTCAACCCACGCTGGGAGAACGAGGACGTGTTGGGACTGCTTATCGATATCGGCAACAACGGGGTGGAGAAAGCCAATTGCTTCACCACTTGCCACACTGGCGCTGACACAAGCGATATCGGGTACTATCATTACACGACCGGTGATGGCAATATCGACGCCTGGGTTTGGCGCGCCGGACGCTCGAATCCCCTGGGATTAGCTGACGATCAGTGCTGGGGACCCAAAAACCAAACGCGACGCGAAGACTCATACACGGTGGAATCTTGTCTGAGAAATAGCATTCAACCCACGTACTCGAGCGATCCGAAATGGATGCACCGTACCGGCCACACTTATGCGGGCAGCTTCCTCTTCACCGCAGACACTGTGATGATGGACATAAGCTCCAATTGGCAGCCGCGTGATGGTGTGCCGGGATACGTGCTTAACACCAACTGGAATACCGGTAACACGTCGCGCTATGACATAAAGGCCAAGGTAGCGTATGACGATCAACTCAAGCGCTGGACGGTCGTTATGTGGCGTCGTTTGACCACGCCGTATACGGCTGAAGACGTCAATTTCAAGGATGGCCGCAAGGAGTTTCAAGCAACATTGGCGATCATGGACCATGCGTTCGAACGCCATTCCGGTTCCAAGCCATTCACGATCAAGTTCGAATAAGCAGAGTTTTTCGGGTAGATAGTGAGAAGCCCCACCGATCTTTCGGACGGTGGGGTTTCCTATTTTCAGCGACGTCTAAGCCCGTTGCGGTGAATGTCGGCGCGATTGCCCGTCGCATCCATTACGCGCTCAGCGTACAGGCGTTGCGAAGATCAGTCACGCTGGACCGGAAGCACAGAGACCAAGATCAACTCCGCGTCACCAGTGTTCTTGATTTGATGCGCCTGCCCCGGTGGTACAAAGATCACGTCCTCTCTCTCCAAACGACATTCCTTGCTGCCGTCAGTAACCATCCCTGCACCCCGAACGACGAACATCAAATGCTCATAGTCGTGCGTATGCAAGGGTGTAAAGCCTTCGGGATCGATTTCCAGTATCCGCATAATTGAGTTCTTAGCGCCGTCTTCCTCGGCTATCGCAACTCTGATGCTTACACCAGCCGCTTTCTCTTTCAAGAAAGCATCGCGTCTTTCAACTCTGTTGATATTTCTGACCTTCATCTATACCGCTCTCCTCTGGCCGGAAGTTACGCCGTGATCGCCCGGATGTCAAATTATTCTTGACAATTCAGTTCACCTCTCCCAACATCATGCATCATGCAGATTGCCATAGGAACTTGCTTCGATTACAGAGTCCCAATCGATCAGCAGCTTGCGCAAATTGCGACGACCCCGTTCCGATTGGTCAGCCTGGGCGGTGACGCCAACCATTCGGGCTATTTGGCGACTCAGGGGCGTTTTAGGCTGTCAGGGCTGGCAGAGGAACACGGGATTGCCATTGATTCCCTGCACGCGCCGTACGGACCGAAACATGACATTTCTTATTCCGATTCCGAATCGCGGATGGCTTCGGTTTGCCGAATTGCTCTGGTAATGGCAGCGGCGGTTGAACTCGACGCCAAAACCGTCATCCTCCACCTCCAATCCTGGCCAGTGGAGGCCGGTATTCAAGACGTCGATTCGCTGCTCCGTTCGCTGGAAGCACTGGTCGAATCGGCGGAAAACATGCAAATCCGCCTGGCTGCGGAAAACCTTCCGGGCAAGGTGGCTAACGTGTTCTTGCGCCGAGCGTTGGCTGAATTCAAGTCGGACTACTTCGGCTTCTGCTATGATTCATCCCACGACCAACTGGGACCCGAAAAGCCATACGAGGTACTAGAGGAATTCGCCGACAGGCTCTTTGCCGTACATCTCTCTGATAACGACGGCTTGGAAGACCGACATTGGATACCGTTCACAGGTATCGTTGACTGGGAGCGGGTTTGCTACATATTGCACAAAGCGCGTTATGCGAACCCTCTATTGCTCGAAGTCGAGAACTCGCAGCGGATTTCTACGGCGGAGTTTTTGTCTCAGTCGGCACAGGCCGCCATACGTCTGTGGACTCTGATTCTCTCGTAGAACGCAGCCCTCTGCGCCAAATCGCGGCTTCCGATGTCATTGATCAGCTTCTTCTGCCTATCCCCTCTGCGTTATGAGCACACCGCCAATCACCAACGCGCCCCCAAGATAGAAATCCATACCGAAAGTCTCACTGACCACAATCATCGACAAAATTGCTGCGAAGATCGGCTGCAGGTTCTGGAAGATCGCCAGCTTAGACGCTTCCATCCGTGCCAGCGCCCAGTACCAGAGCGAGTAGGCGACCACGGAAGTCATAATGGCGATATAAAGCAGCGACAACCAAGCCACATCTGGGACTTGCGAATAGTCAAAGCGAATCGCCGGAAGGAGGCCGATCGGCAGATAAGCAAGCGTTCCGATGATAAGGGCATACGCAGTCACGGTCAGCGACCCGTACTTGCGGAGGAGACTCTTGCCAAGCACGGTGTATGCCGCCCAAGCGATGACAGCCAGGATCACCAGAAAATCGCCGAAGAGTACGCCTTCGTCCATTCTCCCACCTTGCAAGATCACCGCTACACCTGCAAATGAAGCGCCGATACCGATGATTTTGAGCGGAGTCACTTTCTCTTTGAGGTACAGAATCGCCATCAGGAAGACAAAGATCGGAGTGGCGCCGTAGTATAGCGCCGACCTTCCGGCAGTCGTAAACTTCAGACCATACAAAAACAGCAGTTGATTGAGCGGAACAGCCAATAGGCCGATTATGATGAAACGCAACCAGTCACCGCGCTCGATTTTGCGAACGCGACCGGTGGCAACAATGATCGACAACATCGCTATCGACGCAATGCTAAAGCGCAGCAATGCCAGTGTAAGCGGTTCAATAGAACTGACTGCAATTTTGGCAATGGGGAATGTGCCGCCGGCGATCAATTGCCCGACGATAATCAGCGGATAGATAAAGCGGGCAGAAGGTCGTAGCAGGGTCACTGGCAGCCTAAATCGTCTTTATGAAGCCGCCGTCGATGTTCAGCGCCACGCCAGTGATATAGGCCGCTTTCTCGCTGGCAAGAAACGCGGCGAGATAGCCGAGTTCTTCCGGCTTCGCCAACCGGCCCGCAGGGATGTTCTGTTTCCAACTATCGTAGATGCGCTCCGGTTTCACACCGGTTGCTTTCGCTGTCGCCGCCGCGAGTTCCACCAGCCGTTCGGTATTCGTGAATCCGGGGCAGATCGTGTTGACCGTAATGCCATATTGCGCGAATTCGTTTGACAGCGATTTGGTCAAACCGTGCACTCCCGGTCGGATGGTACTGGACAAAATCAATGCCTCGTTTGCCTGTATGGCAGCAATCGAAGTGATATTAATAATCCTTCCCCACTTCTGCTTCTTCATTGCTGGTACCACGGCCGCGCACAGGCGAATGGTGGATTTGAGATTGAGATTGTAAGCAGCATCCCAATCACCGTCCGCCATCTGTTCGAAACGTCTCATCGGCGGTCCACCGGCATTGCAGACGAGTATCTCAATTACACCAAAGCGGCTGTTGACCTTCGCAATGGCGGCATCAATTCGCTTCCGGTTAGTTACGTCGCAGACCACCGGCAGCACTTTGCCGCCCGTCTTCTCGGCGATATCTCTGGCTGCAATAATGATTCGTTCTTTGTCACGCGACAGGACGGCCACCTTGGCCCCCTCTTCCGAGAGAGCCCGAGCAATCGCTTTTCCAATTCCGGCGGAAGCGCCCGCCACGAGCGCCGTCCTGCCTTTGATGCCAAGATCCACTATTTCATTTCCGCGAACAGATGTGCAGCGGTAATAATGCCCTGATGGAAATCGGTCAGCGAGAACTTCTCGTTCGGTGAGTGGACATTGTCATCGTTCTGGCAGAAGCCCAGGAGCAGCGTCTCCAGACCAAGCTCTTCCTTGAATGTGTTTACGATCGGGATAGAACCACCCTCGCGCATGAAGACCGGCTTCTTGCCGAACCCCTTCTCCAGCGCTTTGACGGCGGCTTTGACCATAAAATTGTCGCGCTCAACCAGGGCTGGCTTGGCGCCGACGGTGTTACCGACTTCGACTTTGACAGCCGGTGAGGCGACTCTGTTCACGTACTTGGTGAACTTCTCAAGAATATCATCCGGTCTCTGATCCGGCACTAATCGCATTGTCACTTTGCAGCCGGCCCATGACGGCACAATCGTCTTGCCGCCTTCACCGGAGTAACCGCCATAGATACCGTTGATCTCGCAGGTCGGACGCGCCCAGACACGCTCCAGCGTGGTGTAATTCTTTTCGCCGAGAACTGCCGGCGAACCGGTCGTCTTCAACCAGCCGTTATCAGTATGTGGCAGCGACG
>JAPLUP010000238.1 GCA_026397575.1 Candidatus Zixiibacteriota bacterium | reverse complement strand
GAGCAGCCATAAAGTGACGAATTGCACGCATTTGTTTTTTCCTCTCCGGTTATTTTTGAACTGGTTTTGGATCGAGTGCTTTGACATTCAGAGAAGGCAGGGGAGCTGCTTCTGCTGCCTTCACCTTGCTGGAAGATGAAGAAGTACTTTTCTGTTTCGCAGCCTGGTCCTTAGCCTTTTGCTTTGCTTGGGATTTGGCGATGCTCTTAGCCGCATTGGAAGCCAATACTTCGGCTTCATCAAACAGCTTGCCCGAGTTCGCTTTTGACTGAGCAAGATTGAGGAAGGCTTTTTTCCCTTCGTCAACGGCTTTGAAGGGCATATTCGCCTCACGGCTTTTCAACTGGGCGACACGTGTTCCAAGTGTTGAAATCTTGGAGGGATTTGCAGCCAGATATGCAAGATGTCCTGCCGTTTTTCCGGCATCAACTTTCCCTCGTTGAACGCCCCAGATATCAGTATGTAGGGTTGCTTCCTGGGACTCACAGGCTTGCCACTCCTTTGAAGCCAAAGTCGCTCCTGCCTTCGCAGCAGCCTGTCCTTGAAGAACGATGTTATCGAGGATTCCCGCATCGAAGATCTTTCCTTTGGCTTGCTGCATGTCTGTGGCGGCCTCTAACACGTCCTGTGTGAGTGACCCGGAAAGACGATCTATATTCTCGTAACAATGGTGGAGTTGTTTCGCCTGGTTTCTCATCTGCTGGAAACGATTCCCCGCATATCGATTTATTTTGGGAACAACTTTCGTCCAAAGAATATCTTTCCCCTTTTCGAGAGCGTTCTGTGCCCTATTAAGGCTTGTATTAATCTTGTCTACGGTTGGCTTTGCCTGACTGCCAAGCTCGCGATATAATTGATCCAGCTTCTGCCTGACGTTCACTATGCTCTGGTCTGTCTTATCGACGTGGTCAATGATTTTTGCCACGTTCTCAAAGTAAAGACGGAGCTTTTCGGTGGTTATGTCCCCATCGTCCACCTTTGAAGCGGCGTTCCGACAGAAGGGATCTGCAAGGGCGATAGCAAAGATCGTGCTGTATGCACCGAACCCCACGCCGGCAGCCGCAACAATACATCCTATACCTGCTGTAGGCAGGCACGTTGTCATGGCTACGGACGGCTGGGCGGTGATACTTACAATGTTCGCGGCGGCTAATCCGAGAGCGCCAGCGCATACCGCACAATCAGTTATAAAGGGAAGATTGTCCATCACCGCAGCGCTGCCGGCATTGATAATACCGGTCAAGTCAGGGATTCTCAATCCGTTTCCCACATTTTGCAAAGTCATCGCGGCTGAGTTGAGTTGATTGTAAGAATTGATAGCGTTACCGCCGCGATTGTACGACATGGCGCGGAGTGTTCCGATCTCCGTGGTGATATTTCCGGTTTCAGTTGCAACAGGCAACATGGCATTTGCTGCTTCGGCGGTGCTGGTTATTCCCTCGCCGAGGATGCGGAGATTCGGTATCTCCGTCTCGAATGATTTTTTTACCCCAGCCATTGCCGCCTTGCTGCCGCAAAACTTATCATTCTTATATGCCTCAATATCTGCATCGATCCGCCTCAGCATCCCGTTCGTCACATCAAACTTTTCTAAAGCCTTCAGGTCCACCGCATTATTGAAAGTGACCTTGGTGAATGAATCGAGATCTCTTTGGGCATTGTTTTGAAATGACTGGGCGCCGACGCTCAACCGATGCGCTACGCCAATCATGTTTTTCAGAATATTGCAAATCTGCTCCCCGACAGCGGTCTTCTTACCGGCATTCGATCCGATGGGAGGAGCGCCGAAGCAGCGATCAAACACGACCTGGTTGCCGATCCGAAGCGGACACGCCTCATCTTTCAGATTCAAAGGTTCTCATGTTCAATCGGAACCTGGTGTTGCAAAATAACACAAAACCCCGCCTCTTTTGAGGAACGGGGTTTACGAGCGGCTTTCCTCCAAGAGTGGCTTTGTAAGCCCCTGGCGGTCTTTGTAGTAGGCGGAAATGATACGCCACCGATTCTGTCTTTTTTGCAGATACACGGTAACCTCTGTTGTCTGTATG
>JAPLUP010000582.1 GCA_026397575.1 Candidatus Zixiibacteriota bacterium | reverse complement strand
ACCACTTCGTTTCTCTTTTCAACCTCGCAGACGCGGAGACTCACTTCGCGCCCAGGATCTTGAATACCGCCTTCGCCAGGAAGTCACCTCCTCCGGTCACTGCAAACAGACCCCGCACCGGAAAAACATCACCGTGTTTGTGGAAGATAGTTCCAGCAACTCCAAAGAACACCCGGCTGCGCGTCGCGCAGGTTCGTCACGAACATCATTGTAGTCAAGCACTTAGACGAACAAGGAATGACTTGGCACTCTCCTTGCAAATAGGCCAACAGGCGGAATGCCATTTTGGCTTCCGAGATGAGGAGAGAAAATGCCCGAACCAGAAGGCGGCAGCCCCGCAAAAACAGAAGCATCGCCAACCCCAGCGGCTGGCTCCAAGTCAAAGTTAATTCCGATCTTGGGAGCAGTTGCCGTTTTTGTCGTGTTCGTAATCGTGTTCTCGCTCAAGTACGGAGTTTTTAGTTCGAACAATGTCAAGACACCAACCGCCGAGCAGGCAGCTCAAGATAAGGTCAAGGCCGATTCGATAGAGGCAGCCAAAAAAGCCGATTCGATCGCAGCCGCTTCCCATGAACTGGACGCCTATGATCGGCTTTTCTCAGATTTTGGAGAAGAGCAAGGTCTTCCCGATAGCGACACCGACACGACGACGACTAAAGACTCCGTTGCCAAAGTCGCCTGGTATGACAGCCAGAAGGCAGAAATCACCCAGAAGATGGCGCAGATAGAAGGTGAAAGGGCACAGCTCCAGTCACTGAAATCAGAAGTTGAAGCGCTGTTGCAACGCAAAAAATCAATGGAGGAGGGAAACATCATGCAGATGGCGAAGCTGTATGAAGGAATGGCTACCGAGGAGGTGGTGCCAATCCTCGAACGGCTCACCGACGCACAAGTCAGCATCATGATCAGCAAAATGAAAAAGCAGAAGGCGGCCGAAGTTCTCGGAAAAATGTCTCCCGAGCGCGCGGCCAAAATCACTCAGTACATTCTCTCGATGAGCGAGAACTAACACATGAATGAACTACTGAATAC
The DNA here is from genome assembly GCA_026397575.1 of Candidatus Zixiibacteriota bacterium. Classification (GTDB taxonomy): domain Bacteria; phylum Zixibacteria; class MSB-5A5; order CAIYYT01; family CAIYYT01; genus CAIYYT01. The sequence continues at coordinate 1,257 of JAPLUP010000582.1, read as the reverse complement.
TGTTAATCTCCCAGCGTTGGGTGCGGAGTCGCCACCCGGCGTAAGTCTTAAAGAGGGACAGAGCCCGGGCGCCGACGGGTTTGCAGCCATGCTGAGTCAGCTTGGTCAGGCAATTCCGGCCCTTGTCTGCCCGGGGATGACAGAGGATGGGACACAGCAAGGCGAAGTCAGCCCGGCAGCGCAGGTGGCGCTGCTGCAGTTGCTCGGTTCAGTGGGACTGACAGGTCAACAGCAAGCGATGGACGGTTTCTCTACCGGGTCGCTTCCAATCAATTCACACCAGGACGAAGTCAGCCCGGCAGCGCAGGTGGCGCTGTTGCAGTTGTTGAATTCGGTGGGTTTGACAGGCCAACAGCAAGCGATGGACGGTTCTTCTACCGGGTCGCTGCTAATCCGTGGACAACAGGGCATCGACTTGATGTCTCTGAATCTCGGTGCTTCACCGGTTGGGACGCTGGAATCAGCGCGACAACTGCTGACGTCGGCGATTCCGGCTTCAACGGCACCGCAGCTTATCGTCGTATCGGAGCAACAGCCATCGGTTAGCATGGCATCGTTGAACGGTGCGGAATTTCGGCTACCGGCCGATTTGATGCTAAATAGTGGCGATCTGGCGAAGCTACAATCGATTCTATCAGAAGCGCCATTGACATCGCTACAATCGGTGGCCATTGAGCCGAATCTGTCACTTGCAACGTCGGCCAAGTCGGTGACAACTCTTCCCGAAATATCCTCGCAGCTCGAGGGTCTGGAGCAACTTCTGAAGGAGCAATTCCCGATTCTTAACATTGAAAACCTGTCGGCTCAACTGTACCTTAAATCACCGGAGCTAGTCAAGACAGACACGGCGCCGATAACGCTGCCGAAAATTTTGCCTTCCGACGGCTTGCCAACCAAGCCATCGACAGGGCAGTCTGTCGACGCAATACTCCAGCAGGCAACACCGCAGAATCGTCCGCAAGTCAGCGGGCTCGCGGAAATCTTGCCATCTACGGCATTGCCGAACCTGAGTGCGAGTCAGGCAGCCGCTGCTTTGAGCAGTCCTGTCACTCAACCAATTCCGACGGTGGCTGTTTCGCAGACAACTCTGCCGACCGAGACCAAGCCGCACTCCGACTTGACGACCACGCCGGAAACCATCAAGCCGGTCCAAGAGAGCAGTCTTGAGAAGACGGCGGTGAAAGCGGTCGAAGGTGCCAGCGATTACCCACAGACGGCTCAGCACTGGAACAAGTTGACTTCGGATCAATCCGATCC
>JAPLUP010000240.1 GCA_026397575.1 Candidatus Zixiibacteriota bacterium | reverse complement strand
AGCCTTCGTCCCCTTCGGCGGTACGATAGAACACGAACACCGCCGCTAGCAACGCCTGCGTGGCAAGCAATAAGATCAGCGCCTTTCGTAGCCCACCAGGTTTCACCGACGGTACCTCCGTTCGCGCTGTTTGAAAAAGGCTGAGAGCGGGAAGATGTAGTCTTGTCCGGTCGTAAGCTGAATATAGTCCAGATTGATCCGTCGGAATGCCTTCTCCAGTTGCCCGTTCAGCTCCGTGGCGCGAGAAGAGAAGTCCTTGCGAAACATTAGATCCGCGGTGTCGACTGTGATGATTTCTCCGGTCTCGGCGTCCTCGAAATCGATCATCCCGAAGTTCTCCAGCTTGGACTCGCGGGGATCGCTGATGCGAATTGCGATGAGATCGTGTTTGCGGTTGGTGATCATGAGATCGCTCGCATAACCGGTGCTGAGAAAATCGCTCACGAGGAACACGACCGACTTACGCTTGATCACGCGATTTAGATATTCCAGTGCCGCGCCGATATTGGTCGATCTGCCCGTTGGTTTGAAATAGAGAATCTCGCGGATCAGACGCAGCACGTGCGCCCGACCTTTTCGCGGCGCGATAAACTTCTCAACCTGATCGGTGAAGATGATCATCCCCACCTTGTCATTGTTGTGCGTCGCCGAAAATGCCAGCAGTCCGCAGATTTCGGCAGCCATCTCCTCTTTGAGCTGATTTCTGGTGCCGAATTGCCCCGAAGAAGAAGCGTCCACCAGCAGCATCACCGACAACTCGCGTTCCTCGCGATATTTCTTGACGAACGGCGCTCCGGTGCGAGCGGTAACGTTCCAGTCAATCAGACGAATATCGTCCCCCGGCTGGTACTCGCGCACCTCTTCGAACTCCATGCCGCGTCCGCGGAAACTGGAGTGATATTCGCCGGCGAAGACATCATTGACCAGCTTGCGGGTCGTGATTTCGATGCGGCGGATTTTCCTGATGATGTCTTTAGGAAGCACCGGCTACGGAACCTCAACCTCGTTGAACACCTTGGTGACAATCGCTTCGCTGTCGATTTCCTCTGCCTCGGCCTCGTAACTTACAATCACGCGATGACGCAAAACATCCATGCCGATGCTCTTGACGTCATCCGGCGTAATGTAGCCTCGACCTTTCATGAATGCATGCGCCTTGGAAGCTAAAGTCAGATAGATGGTTGCTCGAGGCGATGCCCCGTAATCGATCAGTTCCTTGATCTTGAGATTGTAGGCTTCGGGGTTGCGCGTGGCAAAGACCACATCAACGATATATTCCTTGACCTTGTCATCAACATAGATCTTGTTCATCACCGCACGAGCGTTGAGAACATCCTGAGGCGAGACCACCGGCGTGATTTCGAAAGTCTGTCCGATCGTCATCCGGTTGAGTATCTCCAGCTCTTCGGATTTGGAAGGATAGGTAACTCTCAATTTGAACATGAACCGGTCGACTTGCGCTTCCGGCAGCGGATAAGTCCCCTCCTGCTCGATCGGATTCTGCGTTGCCATCACCATGAACGGATCGGGAAGCTTGTAAGTCGTTTCCGCAATCGTCACTTGTCGTTCTTGCATTGCCTCCAGTAGCGCCGACTGCACCTTGGCCGGAGCACGGTTGATTTCGTCGGCGAGGATCAGGTTCGCAAAAACCGGCCCCTTCTTGACCGTGAATTTGCCGTCCGCCTGTGAATAAATCATCGTGCCGATCAAATCCGCCGGCAGCAGATCAGGGGTGAACTGCAGGCGCTGAAAATGCGCCTGAATCGCCTGACAAAGAGTCTTGATCGACAGCGTCTTGGCCAAACCGGGGACTCCCTCCACCAACACGTGACCGTCCGCCAAGAGCGCCATCAGCATCCGATCAATCAGATACTCCTGCCCGACAATGACCTTATTGATCTCGGTCTTCAGGCGTCGGATAAACTCGTGTTGCTTTTCGACCTCCGCCTGTATCTCTCTAATGTCCTGATTCACCTTTTATCTCCCGAAAGTTAGTTACACATAGTCTAGTTTGTACGGCGATATTTCAAGAGTAGTTCCACGATTGTTTCAGCTCGACCCAATGCGCGCGTCCC
>JAPLUP010000272.1 GCA_026397575.1 Candidatus Zixiibacteriota bacterium | reverse complement strand
GAATAGATATCGGCGGCAGGGGTCGCTTCCCGATTATCGATGACCTCCGGCGCCATGTATTCCAAAGTGCCGGCGCGCGTATTTCGGCTCTCGCTTTCGCTTGTGGCCAGTCCCAAGTCGGTCACCCGAGCACGGTGTCGGCCATCAAACAGAATGTTCTCGCCTTTGAGATCGCGGTGGATAATCCCGAGAGTGTGAATGTAGTCGAGCGCCGAGATGATTCCGCCCAGCGGCTGGAATCGACGCTCTACCGGCTGTCCTGTAGCCCAGCTATAGAAATCACCGCCCGATAGCAGTTCCATCACGATAAAGGAGCGATGGTCAAGCGTGTGACCGAAATCAAGAAGTCTGATTATGCCGGGATGCGACAGGCTGCGAAGCAGCGTGTATTCACTGATAAAGAGACTCTGCGCTGCCGGGTCGGAATCGATGGCCACCTTGACGGCTACTTGTCCCCACTGGGAGTGACATGCTGAATAGACACGACCCGCCCCACCTTCTCCGATTTGCTGTGCCCCGCTTAGCCCCGCAGACTCGGGAAACATAGCTTGCATGCTCAAATTCTACCGCTTTTGCGGCAAGATTATCTTGAACTCTGTATACTCACCCACTTTGCTTTCCACGGAAATCGTGCCGCTGTGGTTCTCAATGATCCGCTTGCAGTTCGAAAGTCCCAGCCCATGGCCATGAGTCTTTGTCGAAAAATGCGGTTCAAAGATCCTTTCCTGATTTTCCGGCGGAACACCACAACCGGAGTCGCGTACCGAGGCCACAACCTTGCCTTCTTCAACGCGCGTCGTGATCAGGATCTCAGCTTTTCCGAGACGGTTTTCCAGCGCATCAGCCGCGTTGTAGAGCAAGTTGAGGAATACTTGCTGAATCTGACCGACGTCTATTTCACAATCCGGTATCTCCGGGCTCATTCTCACTACAAAACCGACCGCCTTGAACCGCCGCTGGGTTTTGATCGAAAACAGCAGATCATCGATTAGGCGGTTGATGTTGTAAGTCACCAACTCCTGATCGAGCTTGGAAAGATCCATCAGGTTGTCGGTGAACCGCTTGATTTTTTCGATATTGTCCAGAATAGCCGATGCCGACTTGTCGAGTTTTTCATGCTCGCCCTTCTTCAGTCTTATTTGCATCAGCTCGGCGTTGTTGGAGATGATAGCGAGGAAGTTGTTGAGTTCGTGTCCGATAGACGCCGCCATTTCTCCCTTGGCAATCAGCTTTTCGGAAATCGTTACATAGTTCTCCAGAATCGTCTTTTCAGTGATATCCTCAATGACGATGATAATACCCCGACCGTTCTGATCAACTTCCTCCATCGGCGAGAACTTCACTGACAAAACTCGCTCTTCTTCGCCGACCGCGATGTAACAACGAGAGATCGATTCGGCCACTCCGGAGGCAAGAACACTCTGGCAACTCTGCTGCCAACGATCATAGGTGTTGCCTGCCAACAGCACCTCCAGCGACGTGTTGGGCAAGTGGCTGCGGTGGAGAACTTTCTCTGCGGCGGAGTTCATCACGGCAGTTTTCAATTCGTTATTGAGAACCACGATGCCAACCGGAGTGTTGGACACAACGTTTTCATTGAACCGTTTGAGACGGAGTATTTTTTCGTAGAGCCGGGAATTGTTGATGGCGATAGCCGCCTGCGTCGCAAAAAGCTCGAATAGATACAGGTCGCTTTCGAGAAACAGTCGCGCTTCGCTCGAATTGTCCAGATAGATGACGCCGATGGTTTTATCCTGAATCTT
>JAPLUP010000378.1 GCA_026397575.1 Candidatus Zixiibacteriota bacterium | reverse complement strand
GTCTGTCGCTTGTGAACATTGCCGCCGAATTGGGATGGACCTGTTCAAGAGTGCAGATTGCTCGTCGTCGAGCGCTGCGACGGTTGCGCAAAGTGCTTGCGCCATTTGTTCAAGAACGTTTCGGCATCTCTCTACCTTCACCCGATTGCCCGATATGCGCCAGCCCATTTCGTCGGGACGCCGAGAGGATCATCGCTGCTCGCAAGCGGGAGGAACCATATTCCAAAGTGATTTCCCAGCTACGACACGATTTCAAGATCGCCATCATATCACCGAAGACGATCATTGGCCATATGAAATATCATTGTTGAATCAAGGAGGAGTTATGTCAAGCCATTCTGACCAAAGCAAGCACGATCGCTCATTGAACATCCAAGTGTCCTGGGAACTGAAACAGGCTCTTGAAGAACTGGCACAACGGTATGACCGCACGCTGGCGACGGTTGTGCGCTCTCTCTTGCGCATTGGCATTCCAGTGTTGCACGGGATTTGGGAGGCGGAAGCAAAGATGCTGGACGACCCCTCAGGGCTGTTTCGTAGAGGTTCTCTACGACAGGAAGATGATTAGTCCGCCGTTATGCAGGGGGTAGCTCCCTGCTGGTACAGATAGTTGAGTAGCACGACGACGTCGACAAGATTCACATCGCCATCGCAGTTGAGATCAGCTTGCAACAGGTCGACAGGAGCCGCGCCATTCTTGTATAGGTATCTGAGCAGATAGAGCAAATCCCCGAGCGTGATCTGCGGTTGGCCATCGATGTCACCGTGAATCAGTCTGACAGTGAGCGGGCTGAGGATTGACAGGTCGTGGATCGGTTCGTCGGAGTCCGATACTCGCAAGAACACGCTATAGACACCCGGATCAGATGGAGTTCCCGACAGAAGTCCGCTGGCGGAAACGGACAACCCAATTGGGAGCGACACATCCACTGCACTCCAAGTGTAGGGCGCTTTACCACCGGCAACCAACAGTTGCTGTCTGTATGGCTTGCTAACGAATGCATCAGGCAAAGCGTCGCTGACAATCCGAAAACCGTACTCAACCTGCTTAGCGCTGTTCAGAATCCAATTGTCCGGATCAATCACACAACTATCGGGAATGTCGGCTAACCGCAGAATATAGTTCTGAGCAATGAGGGTGTCGACCAAACGCACGGTTACGGTTGTCTCAGGGAAGAAAAAACGCACGTCAACGTCTGTCTGAAATGGTTTGTATCCATGCTGCACCTGATTGAGGAAAAAATAGGTAACAACTCCGGAATCGGTCGCCTCCGGAAAGAAGGCATATTCATAATCCGGCTGCCCGCCTTCATAAATCCATTGGTGGAAGAAGGCCCCCAGATTCCGCCCCGTCTGCTGCTCCGCGATCTGCTGCAAATCCGCCGTCAATGCTGTGCCGTATTGACGTGGCGCTGAACCGTATTCACGCAGGATGCGGAAGAATACGGAATCGCCGACCATGTAACGCAACATGTGCAGCACCCACGCCCCTTTGCGGTACTCTCTCCCGTCGAAGATACTGTAGACCGAAGTGGTATCACCGACGTAGATTACGTCCAGGGCGCCAGACGTGTCCCAACTGGCTTCGAACGAGTTCATTTCGCTGTGATAGGCGGCGCTGCCACCTTTGTGCTCCGACCAGATCGCCTCACCATAGCTGGCAAAGCCCTCATTCAACCAGATTTCATGCCACGACCCGCAAGTCACCATGTCGCCCCACCACTGATGGGCCAACTCGTGCGCAATGACCCATTCACCGAAACTGCCGAGGGAGGTGCAGGTCTGGTGCTCCATCCCGCCACCCCAGCCAAACTGGGCGTGACCATACTTCTCTCTGACAAACGGATAGATTCCGAAGATATCCGAGAACGTTGTGAGCATCTCGCGTACTAGGGCATTGTTGGCGCGTATCGTGGAATCCGGCTCTCCGTAGTGGAAAAAATCTATCGGCATTGTGTAACCCTGATATTTCAGCGTATCGGAGTAGACGTAGTAGTCCGCAATCGCCAGGCTAACAAGATAAGTTGCGATCGGATACGATTCATGCCAATGCGTGGTCTTAGTACCGTCCCCATTGTCAATAATAGACACCAGCGAGCCGTTGGAGGCTACCACCAGATCGTCATCAATTGTCACATAGATGTCAGCTGAATCGGCTTTGTCTGTTGGATGATCCTTGCAAGGCCACCAGGTGCGTGCAAAGAAGGGTTCCGAGAGAGTAGCCACAGTTGGCTTGTTGTTGTAGGTGCGGAAGCTGAAGCTAGAGGAATTAAATCCAAATCCTTGGGGATGACCCTGATAGAAGACTGTCACCGCAAACTCTGAAGCGTCGGCCCCGGCAAGTAGGGGTATCGAGATCAAATCAGCATCGCGTTGGAAGCTC
>JAPLUP010000228.1 GCA_026397575.1 Candidatus Zixiibacteriota bacterium | reverse complement strand
TCATTGATGAGGCGATCAAAATCGGCGCAAAAGCCATCTGGCTGCAGGAAGGAGTCGTCAACGACTCCGGCGCGCTAAGAGCGCAGGCAGCCGGTCTGGTGATGGTGCAGGACCGTTGCATCAAGAAGGAACTGACGAAGCTCTGACATTGTCGGTATTCGTCGGAGGAGTGAGATTGCTTCACCGTTTGGCTTCCGGCATCGTATTGCCTTCGACAGGGAAGATGTTTCCGATCTCCTTGTAACGGCGCGTTTTCGGTTTGCACGCGAGGCCGACGGAACGGGATAAACCGCTCGACCGCAATAATCTTGCTTCTTTCTTGTCAAACCCTCGAGAGATGTTTATAATGTAAGCACTGGACTACCGATATTACTTATAGATGGCGCGCATGTATCGAAATCAGCAATCTTACAATAGCAGTGGGTCAACCTTCGGGATGCAGCAGGGAATCACCCCGGGCATCATGTATTTACTGGTTGCTAACACCGCGATTTTTATCCTGCAGATGGCGATGCCGAACGCCGGATTAGCGCGCACTTTTGGGTTAGTACCCTACGATATTACTCATCGGTTCACTCTCTGGCAGCCAGTGTCTTACATGTTCCTGCATGGCGGGTTCTTTCATATTTTCTTCAACATGTTGACTCTCTGGATGTTCGGCAGCGACTTGGAACGACAATGGGGAACAAGGGAATTCCTCAAGTTCTATTTCATCGCGGGTATTGGCGCCGGGATAATCACGTTCTTGCTGACTCTTAACAGCACGGTTCCGACCATCGGTGCTTCGGGAGCGATTTTCGCGGTGCTGGTAGCGTTCGCCGTGCTCTACCCGAATCGTGTCGTGTACGTCTGGTTCTTGTTTCCGGTCAAGGTCAAGTACCTGGTGATGGCGATGATCGGCATCGGTGTATTTGCCGCTTGGAGTCAGTCGCATGACGGCATCGCGCATTTTACTCATCTTGGCGGCGCGGCGATTGGCTATTTGTATCTCAAGCAAGACTGGCGCTTGTCGTTTTTGCGGCGACTATTCTCGCGGTGGCGTTTCAAACGGCGAGTTCAGGTTGCGGCCAAACAAAATCGACGTTCCGCCGGACTGATGGATGAAGTTGATCGCATTCTCGACCGAATAAATGAGGTAGGATATGAAAATATCTCGGAGAAGGAGAAGAAGGTGCTGGAGAATGCGTCCAGACAGCTCTCCGATAAGAAGGACTGACATTGGGTAAACGAATACTCGTTGCGGACGCCTCTGAGACTATCATTTCCGTCTGTCGCAGACTATTGGGTCAGCACGGTTATGAGGTCACTCTGTTTCAGGATGGAACTCGGGCGTTAGAAGAACTCAAACGTTCCGACTACGATCTCGCGGTGATCGCCACGACGACCCAGACTGTCAGCGGCCAGTTCATCATTCGAGAGTTGAGACTGGATGCGGGCAAAGCGAAGTTGCCGATATTGATGCTGCTTGGTAGTTCGGAGTTGCTCGATACGCAGGAGCTATTCGATCTGGGGCCAAACGACACACTCAACAAACCGTTCTCGCCACAGGAACTGCTGCATCGCATCGAAGGAATTCTCAAGACCACGGGCGAGCCGACCGGTGAACCGGGAGAAGATATGGATATCGAGAGTATTCTCAGCGATGATGCCAAGAGTTTCGAGAAGAAAATATCGGACGCCACTGATAAGCTTTTCCTCGACATGCTGTCGACAACACACGCTGAAGATGACGAGAGCGACGCTCCCCGACTGGACAAACTTGATCTCGCGGAAGATCAGTATGACCTGGAGTCAGTCAAGGTTGGCGAGAAGGCCGAAACAGATTCCCCGCATGACTACGACTGGTTTGTCAGCGAAATGAAAGGCGAGGCACCTTCATCAGTCAAGGCGGAGCGTCCGACCGGTCCCACGGGCAAATTCGAAGTAGAAGAAGTCGGGACTTCGAAAATCACCTTGGACAAGCTCAAGAAAATGCAGACGACAACGGAAGCTGACAAGACGAAAGTCTATCTCGAAAAGCTACAGGAGCCGTTTACCGACAACACCGGCCACGAACCGGCGCGTCTGAAAGACTCACGGCAGATTGACATGCGTCAGATATTTGTCAAGCATTTTGCCGAGGCACTCGCCAAAGAGGTTGCCAAGAGCATCGATTTCGACAAGCTGATTGATGCGCTCCGGACTGAAATGTCTCGCAGCGGCCAGAAGTAACTTGCAAACCTTCTGCCAATCACTATTGTACAACCCAGTATATGAGACCCTCGTTGTCAACGCCATTTCGTCTTGAAATCCGTCATTTACTGACCTGCATCCCTGCTTTGTTGTTCTGGCTGATCCCGGTGACGGCTCAGGCGCAATTGGATTTCTCTGGTGGCGCCGTTGAGCACCAGTTGGACAAACCGTTGGTTACCGCCCGATCGCTATTTTCGCTAACGTCGGCAAGGGCAGGATCATCGTACCGCGCTGCCGTGGTTGTCGAAATGGCGCACGGCTGGCATATTAACTCGGCTCATCCACTACAAGGCTATTTGATCCCGGCCAAAGTTGAGTTCGATACTACCGCCCAATTCCAGCCGCGAAATCTGGCCTACCCGGGTAGTGAGGAAGCAACGTTGAGCGGCGAAGTAATGTCGGTTTACACCGGTCACGCCGTGATAATGTTCGACGTTGCCGTCACCGCCAATGCGACTGCGGGGGAGTATTCGCTACCGGTGCGATTTACCTACCAACCCTGCAATAACAAGGAATGCCGCGCGCCGCAGACGCTCGATGTCGGTCTCAAGATTGCGGTCGGCGATGAAGGAACACCGATTAATAGTGATATCTTCGGGATTTCGACAACGACCGCACCAGACAGCAAGAGCACTCAGACCATTACAGAAACCAATGACATACAACGGCTGATTGATCGCCATGGTATCTGGGGATATTTCATTGCACTGGGTCTGGCGTTCGTTACCGGACTGTTGCTGTCATTCTCGCCCTGCACCTATCCGATGATTCCGATTACCGTCAGCATTTTTGCAGGACAACAACGAAGTGTCGGCAAAGGGTTTGTGTTGTCGCTGTTCTACGTCGGTTCGATGGCGGCCGTGTATGGCATAATGGGATTGATCGTGGCATCGGTGGGGGGTGTGTTCGGCGCTTGGCTGGCAAGTACGCCGGTAGTGATCGGTATTACCGCAATCTTTGTGATTTTTGCCCTCTCCATGTTTGGTCTGTATGAGTTGCAGGTGCCGGCGTGGCTCAGGCAGAAACTCGGCGCGCGCGCCTCCGCCGGAGGCGTCGGCGGCTCGATCATTCTCGGTGTTGTTGCGGCTTTGGTCGTGTCGCCATGTGTCGGACCTTTTGTCGCGGGAATTCTCTTGTATATCGCGACGAGCGGCTCGCCGTTGATCGGTTTCGCGGTCTTGTTCGTATTTGCACTCGGACTTGGAACACTCTATGTCATCGTCGGCACGTTCTCTTCTGCGATCAACGCGCTGCCCGGTTCCGGCATGTGGATGGAAGCGGTCAAGCAATTTTTCGGATATGTTCTGCTGCTTATGGCGGTCTTCTTCCTACGCACAATCGTGCCAACGACGATCACTGCCATTGCGACCGGTTTGATTCTCATCGCCTTTGCGGTCTTCTGGGGTGGTCTTGACAAGCTCACTGGCGAGTCGAAGTTTTTCCCACGGCTGAAGAAATTCCTCGGTATCGTCGCAGTGATTGTTGCGACTTATCTACTGCTGGGAGCGCTAGTACAATCGGGCTTGATACTGCCGCCGTTACAGGAATTGCTGCCATCCGGCTCAGTACGAACGGGGGAGAGTGAAGTAAGTTTGATTGCATGGCAGACTGACCTTGAACAGGGATTGCAGCAGGCTCTCACAGCGGGGAGACCGGTGTTGATCGACACCTGGGCTACCTGGTGCGCAAACTGTCGCGTGCTTGAGAAGAGGACTTTTCACAATGCACAGGTTGCCGCCGAAGCCAGACGATTTCTGCCGATCAAAGTGCAACTCGAAAGATCAGACTCTCCAATCACCAAAGATTTCATGACGCGCTTCGGTCTCAAGTTCTACTCATTGCCGACAACGCTCTTGATTGATTCGTCAGGAAAAGTGCAGCGCATCATGCAAGGCGTGGTTGAACCAACAGAGATGTTGACCGAAATGCGTAAAGTGAATTAGTCGCGCGCGCAAGTGTTTTCTTTGCGTCAAAATCAAAATTTATCAACGCAGCATTTAATTCCCTTGTCTTTTGTGAGTGATGGCCTATATTCCGGCCGAACAATGATTGACTCTGATTTGGTCCAACGATGGCAACGAAATCTTGCGACGGTACTAATAATGTCCTGGTGATCTTCCTCGAAGAGAAGCACCGGCGGCTCGTTCAATCACAATTCTCCGATACGCTGGAGAGTAGCGACTCGGATGCATTGTATCGCGCTTTCCTTGAAGATACTATTGCAGCCTGCCTAACTCTGGACTCCTTTGAGCTTGTCATTTCGTCATCATCGGGTGAAGCAGAAAAGATCGTATCCGGAGCCATCGAGAATCTCAAGCAGAGCCTGAAGGGAAAGGCCAAGACGCGGCTGGAGCAGAACGACATCAAGTTGTGGGATCAGCCGGAGGTGCCTTTGTCCGAAGGTCTGCAAAAGACATTTCAGAAGTGTTTTGCCGGCGGCTACAGTCAAGTGCTGCTGATTGACTGCGTGACCCCGACCATCAGCCATCGCATGTTGGAGGCGGCACACAAGTTGTTGAAAAAGAAAGATATCGTTTTTGGTCCGACGCTGGAAGGAAGCTATTACCTGATAGGTATGTGCAAGTTCATTCCACAGTTGTTTACGCGCATCAACTGGTCGGAGGATGAATTGATCTATTCGCGCATCGTTGAAGTCGCCCGCGAAGACGGACTTAATTGGGAGGAACTCGAACTCTGGTATGATCTTCAGCAGCCGGAGGATTTGGAGTATCTGGTGCGCGACATCAATGCGTTTCGCATGATCGGCGACGAATCTTCGGCCAAGCGCACGGAAGGTGTGCTGAATACACTGATCGAGAAATTTCAGCGTGAGGAAGCGGATTGAGCTGGTATAGACTCGAAGAAATGATCTGGCAACAGGTGCAGGAAACCGTGCCGGACAAATGCGATCTCATCTTTCTGCCGGTTGGCACGATTGAAGCGCACGGCTCGGCGGCGATCGGCACTGACAATATCATCCCGACGGCGATAGCCGATTATCTGGGGGAAAGATTTGGAGCAATCGTTGCGCCCTGCGTAAACTACGGCATTACGCGCTCGCTATATGGTTACGCCGGTTCGCTGACGATCAAGCCGGAGAACTTCAAGAACTACATATATGACATTCTGCAATCACTGCATGATAAGCGTTTCCGCCGGGTCGTAATAGTCAACGGTCACGGGGGCAATAATGCGATGCTTAAGGATGCGGCGTACGATGCTTTCTTCCACTTTGGGATCAAGATTGCGATTCTGCACTGGTGGACGCTCTGTGCCGACATCACCGAGGAAGTCTATGGCAACCCCGGTGGTCACGCCGGTCAGGATGAAACCGGATTCGTGATGGCGATTGACCCGAAGTACGGTGTCAAGGAACGGTACGATTCGCAACTTGCGTACACAATGAACGCCGGCGCCGATATCATCCCCGTGCCGGGTTCGGTGCTCATCTATGACAAGGACGGCAGGGGGGAGCCGGATTTTGATGTTGCCAAGGGGAAGGTATACGCGAAGAAAGTCATGCTGCGGATGGGGGATTATCTCGACGACATCTTCGCGCGCTGGCGGCGGTTTTTCCCGGAGAAGTAGCCACAGGCCGCACAACATCGAACGCATCATGTAGAAAAGAAAACGCGGTCAGGAAGGGGTTCCTGACGCCGCCATTTTGTGTATGTTCCG
>JAPLUP010000010.1 GCA_026397575.1 Candidatus Zixiibacteriota bacterium | reverse complement strand
CGATTCGCAGGCAATTAGCAGCTCTGTGGTATTCTTCTCCGGCCCGTCAGGGTAAAGCCCCTGCAAATCGGCACAAGGCCCTCGTAGCTCAGTGGAGAGACCACAGGTTTCCTCGATGCGCAGCCTGGGGTGCCAATCGGGGTACTTTGAGGGTGAATCGGGGTCGATTGGCGACACTCCGCCGGCGCCCCGAGCCGGTTCGAGCCTGCGGTTTCCCGCAGATTCAGCAACTTATGAGCAACTTGCCGAGGACGGCCCGCGGCACCGCTCGCCGGCTAGCCCTCGCGGCGGCGGCCGGCGGATTCCCGTTCTGCCCAACTGTTCTGCCCAACGCACGCCCGTTCTTCGGATTAGGCGGGCCATGCGGCCTATCCCCATTCCGTGGCTTAGCTCTTGGCTCTGGACGTGTTCAGGGTCACGGCGGCGCGAACGAGAGTCTTCAACGCCTCCTCGTCTATCTTCTCGCCCTCGTGGAAGTCGATGGCACGCCTTGTGTTCCCGTCAAGACCGGAGTTGAAGAGGCCCGAAGGATCCTTCAGAGCCGCCCCTTTGGCGAAGGTCGTCTTCACGACGTTCTTGTAGGTCTCGCCTGTGCCCGTCAAGACTGGAGTTGAAGAGGCCCGAACGATCCTTCAGAGCCGCCCCTTTGGCGAAGGTCATCTTCACGACGTTCCTGTAAGTCTCGCCTGTGCAGATCATTCCGTCGTGCGACCACACCGGAACCCCTCTCCACTTCCACTCCTCGACGACTTTGGGATCAGCTTCCTTGACCAAGGTACGGAGCCGGCTGAGCATCTCGCCGCGCCAGTCGCCTAGCTCTTTGATTCTCGCGTCTATCAGCTGAGAAGGAGACTTGCTTTTCTGCGACTCGCTCTTCTTCATGCCCGTTTCCCTTTCTTAGAATGTAGGGTGGGTTAGAGCGAAGCGAAACCCACGAGTGAGAGATCTAAACGATGGTGGGTTGAACCGATCGGTTAACACACCCTACGCTCTGAGATTCTGGGAGTCGAGATGCTCGATCAGTGCCTTTTCGAAAGCGTTCTGTAGAGTTCCCATCATTGCCTGAATGACAATGTGCCAGCGCAGCTAACGTTCGAATTGAGCCGCCGCCGGAGCTTATGCCGGATAACCCTCGCTTTCAAAACCAGGCCCAGAAAGCAAGATAGCCCTCAGAAAGTGACGCTCTGGCGGTCGGTTCTCCAATGAGTTGTTCTGCATTTGTTGATTTGGGTTTCAGTTGGTGGGAACATCTTGTGTAGCCGACTCATCATGCGCAATCAGTCCGCAAGCAACCCGTACTGTGCCATTTCACCGTGAACTTCCAGGATCTCCCGGTTTAGCTGTGTGATGTACTCGTTCGCCACTTGGGAGAACAGATTTTCGCCGACTTCCTCCAGTTTGATCTGAAACTCTCCGTCCTTGATTCGTGCGATGAGCTTGTTGAACGCGCTCCTTACTTCGTTCGGTTTGTCCTCGGACATCGGAATTCTGATTTCCCCGTCTCCGGCTTCAATCTTAATGAAGTGCTTCTGCTCAACCTGTATGACGCTCGCTTTAATCTGTTCCATAGATTTTTCCTCGCTCTCCAAATGCTTCCTCTCCGCCTTCAAGGGTTCGCATACTGATCTTTTTCCAGTCGAGCCGATCTTCCTCGTCCTCAAGATTGACCAGATTGTTTGAAAAGGGATTACCTACATAGGTGGTATATCCCGATTGCCCGTGGCAGCGGTAAATCGAGCTGTAGGGCAGGGGCCGCACGGCAATATTGGTATCGTGCGTCGCAATAAACACCTTTTTTCCAGCTCTCGCCCGCTCCTTTATTAGCGGCACAATCACATCGCTGATGTATTCGTTGCCCAGACTTCTCTCCGGCTCGTCCAGAATGTAAACCTCCTTGTCGGTCCCAAGTTCCTTCTGCAACATGACCATCGAAGCCTCGCCACTTGAAGGCGAGTACCGAACTCCGTCTAACGCGAAATACCTCTTAAAAAGTAGCAGTTCGTAGACGGTCTTGATGTCTTCCACATCTTCGATTTCATTGAGTTCAGAAATGTGCTGAAACAAATCGTCGGCGTAGGCGTGATTCAGGATCTTCCGGACACAATTGATGAACTTCTTCTGCGTGCCCTTTTTTGATCCCGTTAGACTCGATAGCGAACTATCAGTAACATTCCCCGTTTGGAATTGGAACTCTGTCC
>JAPLUP010000559.1:7036-8127 GCA_026397575.1 Candidatus Zixiibacteriota bacterium | reverse complement strand
CTTGTCGTACACAAGTTTTGGACTTCTGATTTCGGTCAGCACGTTGCTCTCGCTTTCGTCATGATGGTAGATTTTGATACTTTTCCTCAAATGACATGCAAATCTGACAAGCGCAACGACGAGCATTCCCTTGATCGGTGACATCTCGTCAAGAGTCGAAATCGCTGTAAGTGTGTCTACCAGGAATCCTGGCGTTTCGCCGGAAAGATGCAAATGCAGTTTCGTTCGCGCCCTGTGTATCGGGCCCAAGCTGTCAGGAATGAGACTGCATTCAAGAAAATCAAGGGCGAAAAGGGCAGCAGCAGATTCTTCCGGGGAAAGGCGTGAAAACGAGCCACTTTTGTCTATGAGACGATACCCCCCCACATCGGCATCAAAATACACCGGAAAACCTGCCGTTTCGAGTGATCGAACATACCGGTATGCGGTTCTTTCGCTGATATTGCACTCCCTCACCATCGTCTTTACATCAACAGCTCGTCTGTGATGGAGTAGGTTTATAAGCAAAACCAGATTTTCAACTTTTGCCATATAGCCTCCGGGGGAGTTTAGGTTCTCCCCCAGCTTGGTTTGTAGCTTAGCAGTCTCTCATCTATTTGGGGCTAAAGCACAGCGCAGAAGAACAAGACCACTACCTCGATCACATCGGTTGTCGTCGTACCGCCGTCCGGTAACACCGCACTACCTGTTGTGATAGTAGTATCTGCGGGAAGGTTTTCTCCTGGGAGAGGGGAGCTGCCACCTTCAGCAAAGGCCGGCACGGAGACGACGTAGCCGGACAAAAGCCACACAAAGCAAAGCGCCGTCACCGCAATCACAATTGTACTGGCGCGTTGGGAATGCCTTTTCATGCTTCCTCCTATGAGTTTGGGGCGAGAGCCAACGGTTTACAGGAGAAGCGGAAGTCAAGAAGTGTGCCAGAGTTAGCACGCTATCTGGTAGAATCAGATTCCCTTGTCAGGCAATGCGTTAGAGTACTGAGGCCTGATTCCAGACAGCTTGCTTTTCTGAGTAGGCTCACCATTTTGGTGAGCCTCACGGAAGTGAGTGGTGAATCTGTTGGTACACCTAGGGTTAGAATTCACCGAAAT
>JAPLUP010000559.1:0-7024 GCA_026397575.1 Candidatus Zixiibacteriota bacterium | reverse complement strand
GACGGATTTTGCCAGCTATTCGTTTCGGGAGTCTCTTTCAATGCCGTATTGTTTGATGCGTCGCTGCAGAGTTGTGTGCGACAGATTAAGGGCACGGGCGACCGCCGATTGGTTCCAGTCGAATTCGTTGAGAAGTTCCGTTATACGCGCTTTCTCACTCTGTGAGCTCTTGCCCCGGAAAATGGTCCGAGCCGATTCTCGAGCCTTCAATCCGGCAATCTCAGTTGGTAGCATTTCGATATCGATGATCCCAGACTGATGCAGGATACACATTTTCTCGACCACATTTCGAAGCTCTCGCACATTGCCGGGCCACGAATAAGCAGTCAGGGTTTCCATGGCTGGTCCGGAAAAACGGAGAGCACGGTTTGGCGCAAGGATGGAGGCGAAGTGTTCAATGAGTAACTCAACATCTTCGGGACGGTCTCGCAGGGGTGGTAGAAATATCTCGATGGTATTGATTCGATAGTACAAGTCTGAACGAAATCTATGGTTGCTGATCAATTTGCCTAACTCTTTGTTCGTCGCCGCCACAACGCGAATGTCTACCGTTTCCTGGACGTTACTTCCCACCATTTCGAACTGTTTGGTTTCGATCACCCGCAGCAATTTTGCCTGTGTCGCGATGGGCATGTCGCCGATCTCATCAAGGAAAAGGGTACCACCGTCAGCTGTATGGAGTCTACCCTCGCGGCGAGCAACTCCCGTGGCCACACCCCTCTCGATGCCGAAGAGTTCGCTTTCCAGGAGTTCACCGTCAAGTGCAGCGCAGTTGACACTCACCAGGGGGCCATCACGGTAGGGGCTATACTGATGAATCATTGTAGCGAGGATTTCTTTACCGGTGCCACTCTCGCCTCGAAGCAGGATCGCTGCGTCTGAGTTTGCAATGATCGGCAGTTTTTCAAGAATATCTTTCATCTCTCTGTTACGGGTAATAAACATTGTTCCCAACCCATGAGTAGCCAGCGTCTTGACTACTTCCTGTTTTTGCCGCTGGAGCAGATCCAGCGTGCGGGCGTGCGCAAAGGCAACCGCGATGAAGTTTGCCACAGACTGTATCAACTCTCTCTCATCAATGCCGAATAGGCCCGGCAAGCTGTGATGATCGAGATAGAGCACTCCGATGAGTCTGTCCTGGGATATGAGCGGCACACAGGCAATCGACAGGATATTATGCACGACAACACTCTTGTACGATTTTGTCGTTTCGTCCTGCAGCGCATCCTCAACAAACATACCCCTGCGGCGATCATACACCGATTGGATAACGCTCTTGCTTAGATTGATAATGTCGCTGAGGCTCTCATGGTCACAGTCAATTGCCGCTTCCACCCGCAAGTTTTTGCCGCCTTCGGTGGTAAGCAGGATCGCTCCCCGTTCAGCACTCGTCTCATCCAGCGCGAGGCGAAGTAGTTGCTGGGCTGTTGATTTGTAGTCAGACACGGTATTAAGCAATGCTGAAACATGATGAAAAGCGACATACTTGGGACGACAAGAATCCGCCGACGTTGTTAGGTGACCAAGAGAAATCTCAATCTCGTTCGCTATGTTGGGATTACTGACCAACTTTGCCAGCCGAAGCGCTTCGCGCAAGAACCTCAGACGAAGACCGGCTTGCTCTGTCGCTTCGTAATGCTTCTGAATCCGAAGAGAGGAGTGCAGCGCATGGAAATAGAGTCCTTCATGCGAATATCTGCGGAAGGATTCCTTTAGTCGCGAGATATCAACTTGAGCTGAGCTTCCTTCCGTACTGTAGAAAGCACGAATATGACTATAGACGGCCTGAACAAAAACAGCTGCTGATTCACTAAGATACTTGCGCAACGGCTCTGACTCTGCCACAATACTCTTGACCTCTTCAGAGTCACCGGAGAAAAGAAGCAATGCTATGCAGGAGCAGGCTCCAAAGCTATTGCCGCATCCAACGTACTCCTTGGTTAACGCGACACAGGATTCCTGGCAAACCTTGCGCTCCCGCACGAACTCCAGGCATTCGCGTAGTTGTCGAGAGTCAAGTAAAAACACGCGATCTTGCATCTCTTGAAATATCTTCTCTGCGCGGGATTGCAGGCTTACCGCCAAGTCGACTTTGCCTTGCCAGCAATACAGCGTTCCGAGGTACAGCAGCGCTTTGCCCAGGTACCAAGGTGCGGAAACCGACTCAAAAACGGCAGTCGCATATCGAAGTCCAAATTCTGCTTCACGGTATCTTCCTCGGCGAAGATTCAGCCAGCCCATATTCAGATGATACAAGCCGATAGCTCCGCGGTCACCGCGTGCCCGAAACACTTCTAGGTAGTTAGCCATTGATCGTTCCGCCTTTTCATATTCCCCGATGAGCACATAACACGAAAAAAGGCTCGCCTCGATAAAAGCTCCCCGAGAGATACCACTGCTCGCACAATTAAGCTTCTTCGCTAACGAATTGAACTCTATTGCTTCCTTATACTCCCCGCGATCAAAGGAAACCATTCCAAGGTTTGCATAGAGTGGGACTAGACGACCACTATCAACGTATTCTGCACAGTTACGAATAGCTGTCTGAAGCACCTCCTGAGCAGTATCGAGGTTACCCAACGTCCACTCGATGCAGCCAAAAACATTCTGAATAACAAGTTCATGAGTAATGAGTCTGTGATCTTTGGCAATCCTGGCAAGAACTCGTAGATCCCGTAAGGCAGGCCGCGGCCGACCTTTCTGATACACAGTCCATAGCTGTCGTTCCAGGACTTTCAATCTCAAGTGCAGCAAGTCATGCGCTGTGGCAATAGCGTAAGCCTTGTGAAGGAATCGATCATGCTCTTCCTGATTCTTATCTATGGCAAGCAAGTCTGCCTGCTGAAGGTGCACATGGACCTGCTTGGTCGGTGACAACTGGTTCGAGGCTAAAGCCCGTGTGAAATCCTGTCGCGCGTCCGCCACAAAACCCAAGTGCCGACAACACTCCCCGAGTCTCACGTATAGCGACGCTCGAGTCCTTACCGAAATCTCGTCAGAATCGCTCCGGAGTAATCGCTTCAGCAGGATGGCGGCTTTGAGAAACTGTCCTTTAGCTTTCAGTTTTAGAACTGTGCGAACCACCTGCACCCAGGACATCGCACTTGGTGACGTCGTGTACGGCGTCGTAGCGCCATCCACACGAGCATACAGCTTCTCAAGATCACCCAGCGAAGGAGAGACATAGAAGTGGTCAACATAGCGTTCAACCGGATTCTCTGACACAGCCTTGCGAGCTACCCTATAACTGTCAGAATGCGACATGAAACTTGTCCCTTCAAGATCAGTCGCCAACTCCTGCGGAATGCCCAGGAGCTTGACATCATGTGTCAAGAACTCCTGAAGACCTTTGCGTGACTTATCCTCCTCTTTTTGCCACGTGTAGTAACGGGTTCTCAGCACGTGCCAGAGCAAGTGATTTTCATAGCGGGTGGCATCTATCCCGAGCTCGGTTCCATATTCGCGAAGTAGATGACCGAGATTCGGCGGCCGCTCAACATGGTGGTAGCGTGACAGAGAGTTGACAATAGGCACCAAACCTTCCACTTGCCCAGACAAGGCGTCCTGGGTGACTTCGAGCTCCTGATGACTTCCGTCGGCCACCTTTCTTAGCTGCACTTCGAGCTCTGAAGGTCTATTGTGTGCCATGAGAAGCAGCATAACACCCAGAGAGTAGTGGTCTGACTGCGGAAGCACTATCTCGTCTCGCAAGATCTCTGGAGCTATGTGCAGAGGCGAACCAAATACCAGACCCTCGGGCTGCATGCCACTTGCAGTAAGAAGATCAAAGTCTGAAAGCAGGACTCTGTGCGTTTCGCCATGGCGCAAAATCCGGAAATTGTCCTTTTTCAGATCGCAATGAACGTACCCCATGCAATGGATGAAATCTACGGCTGAGAATATCTGGAACAAGAGTTCTTGATAGTTGCGCCGGAACATCTCAGTATTGAGATCAACACTCTCAGCAACGTAGGGATACACAACATTGTACTTTCCGTCCTGCTCAAACCCGCTGATTGGAGAAAGTATGTTCGGATGTCTAAAGTGACAGGCACTCTCAAAACTGCGCTTCAGGATGTGGCCACAAGCGTCCTGGGACATCGACGAGTCTTTTGCTGGCCTCTTGACCAAGACTCTCCGCTTTAGTCTCCGATCAAACCCGACGAATGACTCAAATAGATTACCGGTGGCGATTCTTGTCTGAAGCTCGAATCGTTCAGCAGAATTATGGGCGTCCAAGGAGGCTCCATGGCTCTCAATTGTCATCTGTCGCCAAAGATACACTTATATTTCGAAATGACAAGTACTGCTGGGGCTTTGCTCATAGCAGGGTAGCCCATCGCTTGCTGTGGCTATCGGGTCTTAGAGTGAGATTAAACTTGACGCGATTCGGTCAAAGCGTTTACATATGACATGATCAGACTGATCGTAGGCCTTGGCAATCCGGGAAAGGAGTATCTTCATACTCGGCACAACCTTGGGTTTCTCGTTGTCGACAAGGTCGTAGACAAGAAACATGGTCGGTTCGCCGAGCAAAAGGCCGACTACCATCTGGCTACCTTGCGGCTGCGCAGCGAACAGGTTTATTTCGCTAAGCCGATGACATTCATGAACCTATCGGGCAAAGCCGTTGCTACTCTATTACCGCGCCTGCAGTTGTTGCCCCAAGAGATGCTGGTCATCTGCGATGATTTTGCCCTCCCCTTTGGCAAGGTCCGTGTGCGTCTCTCCGGGTCGGACGGCGGTCATAACGGTCTTAGTTCGATAATTGAGCATGTCGGAGGCGATGATTTCCCCCGTATGCGTATGGGCATTGGGCCGCAGCCCGAGGGAGTAGCTTCTGAAGAATTTGTCCTGGAAAAATTCAGGCAAGAAGAGGTTGACATTCTCGATGAGTTCATTAAATTGGGGGTCTCTTGCGTTGAGACAGTCATTTACAGAGGACTGACCGACGCGATGAACAAATACAACGGTTTATAGCCGTTCCCTGTCTTTCGGTGAAGCCGGAAGACCTATGGTTTCAACTATAGTCCGGAGGGAGGTAAATCTTGCGACTTTACGAAACCACATTTATCACCGACGCACAGTTTTCCGAGTCCGAAATCGAAACCGAAATCAAGAAGGTAGAAGAATTGATCACGTCCAATGGCGGCGAGATCGTCGAAACCCAGCGTTGGGGAATCCGCCGACTGGCGTACGAGATCAAACACAAGCGCCAGGGCTTCTACACACATTTTCTTTATCGTGCTTCACCCAGCATGCCGCCGCTGATCGAGAATGCTTTCAAGCTCAACGAACGGGTCGTTCGTTTTCTGACGGTTGTTTCCGAGATCGATCTGGAAGCGCGCCGTGAGCAGGCCGAAGCCTTGGCTGCTGCCGCGGCTCAAATCACTATTCCGCCCGCCCAATCGATGGATAGAGGCTGATCGGCGGAAGAAACATGAGTTTGAAATCGAATTTCGGGAGATTAAGGAATCATGATTGAAGGATTTGATAGAAGACGACGGAAACCATGCCGTCTGTGCGAAAACAAGGTCACAACTATTGATTACAAGGACGACAAGCTGTTGCGCCGGTTCATGCTGGAGCGTGGCAAAATCGTGCCACGTCGAGTGACCGGCAATTGCGCCAAGCATCAGCGGCTGCTGACGACCGCCATCAAACGCGCGCGTCATATAGCGCTTCTGCCGTACACGGCGGATACTTTTCGTTAGTCCGAGCGCGAGCGATGCAGACTGACCGCAGACAGCGATTTGATTACGTCTGCGCGTTGGCAATTGCGCTCTTTTTCCCGCTGGCGTTGCGGCACCCCCCGCTGACGATGTTGTCCGTACCGGGGCTGATCGGAGTGTACTATCTCTGGTTCGCTCGCCAGTATTGGCTGTTGGCATTGTCGATACTGTTGGCGCTCGTCGGCACATTGATGTGGCGTGGAACCGCCGCGGGAATCGTGCTGATAACTGGAATGGTAGTACCGGCTATGGTGATGGCATTTGTGAGAGATAAAGGTTTTGGCGCGACAACCGCGGTTGCAGCGGGCACGCTATTTCCGGCGATTGCAATCGCGGTCAACTACGGCTTTTTCGCTCGTATGTTGCAATTTTTAGGCGTAGAGCTTCGGCAGATGGCGCTTAATGCTCAGATGCCGGGAATTTACACTTTGCAGCAGCAGAGCTTGGTTCTCGACACGATGAACCGTCTCGCGGACAAGCTGCCCTATTACTTCCCGGCGGTGATTCTCTTGCTGATAGTCGCCATGTTCGGTGTGAGTGTACTGGTGGGCAATTACTTAGTGCGCACGGTGGGGTTTTTTGCGCGACCGATTAGCGAATTTTCGCTCTGGAAGCTCCCCGAATGGCTGGTGATTCCGCTGGGAGTCGCAGTGATAATGGTGTTGACTAATCAGTCGGCGTTGGCGATTATTGGCTGGAACGCGCTGCTGTTTTTCGCAGCGCTGTATTCGATCTGCGGTCTGTCGCTGGTTGAGCATATTCTGCGTACGCGGCACTTTCCGACGGCGGGTAAGATCGCGATATATCTGTTCCTGTTCCTGACACAGGTGGTATTAGGAATCGTGCTGCCTTTGGTGGCGTTGTTAGACTCGAAGTTTGATTTCCGCAAAATTCGGGCGAAGCAGCTGGGTTAACACGTAGAAAGAATGAGAAGTAGGAGATAGAAACGATGAAGGTGATTCTGAAAGAGGACGTCGAGACTCTTGGCAAATGCGGCGAAGTGATTGAGGTCAAGGCGGGTTATGGTCGCAACTACCTGATCCCGCGCAATCTGGCTATTACGGCCACTAAAGGCAATTTGCGCGCCATCGAGCAGCTTCGTAGTCAGCAGCAGCTTCGGCAGGCCAAAGTCCGTCGCGCCGCTGAAACGATCAAGGCGCGTCTTGAGAAAGCATCCTGCACTGCCGAGGTTAATGTCGGCGAAGACGACAAAGTATTCGGTTCGATTACGGCACAAGCGATAGAGGATTTGTTGGCTGCTCAGGGAATTGAGATCGATCGGAAGAAGATCA
>JAPLUP010000664.1 GCA_026397575.1 Candidatus Zixiibacteriota bacterium | reverse complement strand
TATTTGCAGAAAAGCTCGCAGTTCACAGAAGTGACACTCGTCTGCGACGGTGTCACGGAATTTACACATCAGATTGTCGAGGCGGCTGCAAACAAGCCATATCGCATCGTGGTGGATGTAAAAGACGCCGTGCCGGGTCTTCCACAGCTCGCTTTCAAGAACCTGCCACCCGGCTCGATCAAACAGATTCGCACCAGTCAATTCTCGACTGATCCCGAGAAGGTCGTCCGTGTTGTATTTGATGTGGCCGGAGCTTTGACCTACAAAGTCAAGGGAGACGGCAACACGTTTTCGCTACAGATTAATACGCCTTCGGATAAGGATTTCCCAAAATGGTCAGCAGTGACTGGCGCCTCGGCGCCAACACTTGCCACAATCAAGACGGAACCGCCAGCCAAAACAGAGGTGGCTTCCAAGCCTGAAGCAACCAAGAAGGCGGAACTGCCAGCCAAGACAGAGGTAGCCTCCAAACCCGAAGCAACCAAGAAGGCGGAAACACCAGCCAAGACAGAGGTAGCTTCCAAACCTGAAGCAACCAAGAAGGTGGAAACGCCTACCAAGACAGAAGTGGCTTCTAAACCAGATCCAAACCAGAAGCAACCAAGAAGGCGGAAACGCCAGCCAAGGCAGAAGTAGCCAAGACCGAGACGCCCAAGTCGATGCTGGCTCATCCCGATAATTCGGCGACTCCGCCCAAAGCGACAGGCAGCGAAGCCGAAAAGAAAGATCTCAAACTGGCGGCTAAACCAATTGACGAGTCGAAGCTGCTGACCAAGGTCAACAAACCGGCCGCCACGGCTAAGACTGAAGATAAGGCGCAGCCATCGGCTGTGGCCCAGGTTTCCGCGACAAGCGACAAATCGTCGGTCGCACAGACCAACGCGACTCCGTCTCCAACGCCGAAGGTAATACAGTCTGCGAAGTCGGAGACAAAGCCGGCAACGGCAGAGCCGACAGTGGTGGACAAAACGGCAGCGAATTCTGACAAGGCTGCCAAGCCAAGCGGGAAGCCTACGTCGGCTCCAGCTTCAGGAACGGAAACGACCGCTGCCAAGCGCGCCGATTCTGTGACTATGCCTCAGCTCAAGCCGACACAGAGTGCGCCAGCTACCGAACCGGTCGATATGGCCAAGCCGCCAAAGTCGCAGAAGACAGCACTGCCGGAGACGAAAGTCGTCAAGGTGCCGAAGTACACGGAGTCGCCGGAAGCGGGTAATGCCTTGACCGGCAAGATTGCCACGGCATTGGAGGGGAACAAGGTCACAGCAATCGCGTCCAAACCGGAGAATGGCCAGGATTCGACGGCTGCTGGTACGATGATGTCGAGAAGCGAGTCGGTACGGGCGAGATATCTCGCCGGCAAGGAGAAGGGCATTACGCCGGCTGAGGCGACTGAAGGCAGCGTGGCAACTGCCGACGCTGCCATGCCGCAAACACCGCCGACCGAAATTGAGAAGATTCGAACGAAGTACAAACGCGGCATCAGGTTCGTGCAGAATGATCAGGATGAACAGCAGCAGACCGCTTCCGAAACGGACCAGCCGCAGGAAGCTGATCAACGCCCAGGCAATGTTGGAGCTTACAATGAGTTCCTGCCGGAGCGCGAGATCGTGGTCTATCAGACATCCGGTCGTCCCGATCCCTTTATGCCATTGATCGAAGATGCGACTTCCAACGCCAAGGGAGGGGAACTTCCCGATGTCGAGACGCTGCGTTTAGTCGGCATCCTTCAAGATAAGAAGGTCAGCCGCGCCCTGTTCGAGGATTACAATAATTACTCATACATTTTGAGAACCGGCGACCGGGTGAAAAACGGCTTTGTTTTGTCTATCGAAGAGACGCGAGTGCTGTTCCAGATTCGTCAGTACGGCTGGAACCGCCAAGTCGCGATCGACCTTGAGAACGAGAAATAGCGCTATCGATACAGGAGAGGTAGTAATGACACTCAAGACACTACGATCTAGCATGCTAATTGCGGCTGCGTTGCTGCTGGTCTTTCTTTCAGCGCCTAACGTGCGTGCACAAGATGACCCGAACGCGCCAATCAAGAATCTCAGTTTCCAAAATGCTGACATTCGCACGGTGCTGGGATTTCTCGCCGACTACGGACAGGTCAACATTGTGACCTCGCCAGAAGTTCAAGGGAACGTAACATTCAGCTTGAAGAAGGTAGACTGGCGGCAAGCGCTCGATATCGTCTGCAAGACATACTCCTTAACGGCTGTGGATGAGGCGGGCTATATCCGGGTAACGCCGACCAAGTCATATCTTGATGAGGTTTCCACTATGGAGAAACACAAGTTTGACAAGGAGAAAATGGTCGAACTGAGCACGGCGGTCATGAAGATCGACAACGCTACGGCTGACGAATTGGTCAAGACTGTGACACCGTTGCTTTCCGAGCGTGGCAAGGTACAGACCGACAAACGGACGAACAATCTGATTGTACGCGACGTGCCGGCGAACATCACTAAGATCGAAAAACTGATCACCGATCTCGACAAACCGACGCGCCAGATCAGAATTTCCGCTCAAATGATCGAAGTCTCGACAACGGCGTTGCAAGAGCTCGGCATTGATTGGACTTTGAAAACGAGCCGGACCGTCAGCACCAAGGAAAAATACGAAACTACTTCGGATCAGACCTTGAATGATGTAACCAATCCGGCCGGGACGTTCACCTTCACAACGCTCCAGGACGGCTGGAACTTGACCAGCAGAATTTCGGCTCTGGTGTCGGACGGCAAGGGCAAGATCGTGGCGCATCCGGAAGTCACAACGGTGGACAATAAGGAAGCCCGCATCCAGATGGGACAAAAGATTCCGATCAAGCAGTTTGACCAGTCCGGAAACGTCGTCATCACTTTCGAAGAGGTTGGGTCCTTGCTGAAGGTGACACCGCATATCACTTCGGAGAATCGCATTTTGATGCAGTTGAAGCCGGAGCGCAGCTCGTACGAGTACGACCCGAACGGCGTCATCATCAACACGAGCAATGCCGAGACCAACGTCGTGGTGGAAAACGGTCAGACGGCCGTCATTGGCGGTCTGACGACCCAGGATGAAATCGAAAATCACGTGGGACTGCCGATCCTCAAGGACATCCCGATCCTTGGCTATTTGTTCAGCTACAAGAAGAAAGAGATCACCAACCGCGACCTGGTGATTTTCGTGACGCCCACGATCGTCGAGGATTATGCCTCGACGGATAAGCCGTAAGGCAAGTCGTCACATCAATGAACCGGATTTAGCCCCCGGCCCGGCGCCGGGGGCTATACGATAGAGGGTGCAACGCGTTTTGTTGACTGCACGTCAATCGACGTGAAAAAAAAGCACCAAAGCGAAATACACAAGGAGAGGACATGGCTCTGCAGACCACAATCCTACGCGTCCCAGCGGCGCTTCTCGGTGTTCTTGCGCTCGGCCTGCTCATGATGGCGGGGTGCAGTACCGAGCCGCAGCCGAATTCGCCCGGAGGCGGGGGGACCGATGATATAAACTTGAGTCGCCCGACGGCGTCGCCCTCGGCCTTGACGCAGGGCCAGACGACCATCGTCGAGGTGACGGCCACGGATGCCAACGGAGATCCTATCGAGGGGGTCTCGGTGACCTTTGTCGTGTCGCCGACTGAGGGCGGATATTTCACCCCGGCGACGGCCACCACCGACACCAATGGTATCGCCGGCGCCGTCTTC
>JAPLUP010000385.1 GCA_026397575.1 Candidatus Zixiibacteriota bacterium | reverse complement strand
TCGGCAAAGGACTCAATTTGCACTTCGGCGGGATCAAAGCATAGAGTCATGTCCACGGTTATGACTTCCTTTGGGAAATTTAGGACTGCGCGAAATGTCTTTGTTTCACCTTGGTTCAACAAGCTGTCGGACTGGAATACTATAAGATCATCTTTATTGATAGCGTCCTCCGGAGAATAAACTGGCGAGGGGTACGAAAACTGATGAAACCAGTTCCACATCCACACAAAGACAACCAAATCCTCAAAATCCACCTTACCATCGGGGGCAGGTCGCAAATGAGGAGGCGTTCCGGTTGCGGGTCCTATCTCTTTGGAGATGTCTTGAGTGTTCCAGGCATACGTGAAGTCAGCAACATCATTTCCGTCCACTATCAGATCCCCATTGTAATCTCCGAGGGGGTAGATGTAAGCCTGCCAGCTTATTGATGAATCGCAATCATCAGATTTCCCATTCTTATTGAGGTCCAGGCAACGACCATAAGAATCTTTCAAGGTTCCATGCAACCGAATTGTAAGAGTATCCAGAGAGAAGAATCCATTGTCCGGGGCAAGATAGAAGGTCCGGTTGTCAGTAGAAGTACTTCGCCAACTGTAGATACTGTCGTTTACTCCGTTTATCGATATGTTGTTACCGTTGACAGAGGCGGGGTCCATGACGCGGCTAAAAGTGATTGCCACCGGAGCGTTACAACTCGCCCACTCTTCGGATGAAGGATGGCTTTCCTCAATTGTGGCAAGTGGTAGTATTATCGTGAAAGTGCCGTCACTTTCGTCGGTCGGGTTTCCATCAATCGGATCGGAGATTTGGATTTCGCAAGTATTTGAGGTTACAGCCGGAATGATCCAATCATATTGGCCATTATTTGGCGTCGTGTTGACAATAGTTGCCCAGTGAACTCCGCCATCGGTGGAGTACTCGATCTTAACCGGATCAGAGAAACAGTCACTATTCCATGTAATGGAATATACATCTCCTTCAGAAACAGTTTCCCCACCATTAGGAGATTGCACGGTGATCTTTGGAGCGTTGATGGTAAAGTAGCCGTCACTCGAATCACAGACGGTGCCGCCAGCATCACAAATCCTCAGCAGGCAGCGGGTTGAAGAGGTAACGGGCAGATTCAGGCTGTAACTGCCGTCCGACGGTGTGGAAGACACCAGAGTTTGCCAACTCTGACCGCTATCGGCAGAGAAATCTATTTTGACATCTGAGATGCCATGTGAAATCCAAGTAATCGTATCAAGTTGTCCACCACACAGTTGTTCACCTCCGACCGGCGAAATAAGTGTCACATTGCTCCCTACCGTCGTGAAATTGCGAGCAGGAGACCAGGCAGTGGTGTCACAGACATTAATAGCTCTTACTCTCCAGTAGTACATAGTCCCCCCGGACAATCCATAGACATTCCGGCTTGTACTCATAATTTCCGAAGAATCATATTGGGGCGTAGCAAAGGTAACGATCGTATCAATCTGCAACCGATAGGAAGTTGCCCAAGAACTCGCGCTCCAATTGAACTGAGTTGGACTGACATCAACATTTCTGGCTGCGTTGGTTGGCGAAACAAGTGTTGGAACAGAGGGATTGGTTAGAATCGTGAAGTAACTCTCACTGGTATCACAAGGTAATCCGCTGATATCACAGATCCTGACACGACAACTGGTGGACGGTGCATTTGGAACCGTCCAAGTGTAGTTCCCAACGTCTGCTGGAGTGCTGCCTATGACGACACTCCATGACGAACCTCCGTTGGTACTGTATTCGATTTTGACATTAGTAATCTCCGCTGAACTCCACGTTATGCTGTGCGCGCTGCCGACACACAACTGCTCGCCTCTAGACGGTGCAGTTAGATGAATGGTTTTGCCAGGAGTAACAATACACACGTCATCAATATACCAGCCCCACTCGGACTCTCCATAATAATTTTGGTTCTCAAGATAGAAGCCAAGACGTACTCTCTTACCAGAATACTCTGAAATTTCAAGACTTACGGGCGACCATACAACACTTTTCGAAACAAACTGGTCTGAGATTACAGTCCAACCGCCCCAATTTCCTTGGGACGTATCGAAGACTGAGATATAGACTCTTCCGTCATCGTAGGTGCTGAACCAGAACCAGTGCCAAAACCTTAGGGTCAGCGCTTCTAGAGGACCGATCTTGGGAAGTTGGATGGCAGGGCTTACCAAACGACTGCTCGTCCCATCCGGATACTTCCCGTTCAGTACAGTTGCCGCACAATTTGAGCCAGAATGTGGAACTACAACCGAATCCGGGTGTCCGACCTCCCAAACGCCGTTGTCAGTCCACCAAGCATCCCATCCAGACTCAAAGTCAAGGCAAATTGGAGCGAACAGACTCGCCTCCGCTCTGATTACGCAGACTTCGTCTACATACCAACCCCACTCCGACTCTCCATAGTAATTTTGGTTCTCAAGGTAGAAGCCAAGACGTACTCTCTTGCCAGCATATTCTGAGACCTCAATCTTTACAAGCGACCACCCTCGACTCATGCCTTGAAACTTGTCTGAGATTACAGTCCAACCGCCCCAATTTCCTTGGGACGTATCGAAGACTGAGATATAGACTCTCCCGTCATCGTAGGTGCTGAACCAGAACCAGTGCCAAAAATCTAGGGTCAGCGCTTCTAGAGGACCGATCTTGGGAAGTTGGATGGCAGGGCTTACCAAACGACTGCTCGTCCCATCCGGATACTTCCCGTTCAGTACAGTCGCTGCACAATTCGAGCCCGAATGCGAAATTACTACCGAATCCGGATGTCCAACCTCCCAGACCCCATTATCTGCCCACCAACTGCCCCAACCCGACTCAAAGCCGGTTGAAAATATGGTGTCGGGGTAAACAAGCAAATTCTGGGGTTCTGATGCTCCGCTAACTTCGTTCTGATAACCATCTGCAACACTTGAAAACAAGAAGATGCAGAAAAACATGATTCCAAGCCCAATAATTGCTTTCGGTTGCATCAAAGCATGCATTTCTTGGCGCCGGTCTTGTCTTGCTCCAAGCGCGCTTCCGTAAGCATCATTTTCCAGCACAAGTCTGTGATACATAGTCAAATCCTCGGGCAGTTTTATCATTCACTCAACAGACACTCTTCCATTTCGGGTTCTGGCGATCTGGATTGGGTTGTTGTTCATGTCTCTCAGGTCGTAGGAATCGAACGATATGGTCGCCACTCCCAGCATCTTGGGCCTGAAAGTGATGACCGCTAACGTGCCGCTACCAGTGATTCCGGGCGGCTCCCCCTCAGCGACCGCCAGGTCAATCTCCACTTTGCCCAAGGAGTTGTTCGCAGAGTGAAGAAACACTACTTCCCCGCCGTTCTCTCGCAGAAGTGCGCCTTCAGTAACGCCGGGTTCTACTATCTCCAAAAGATCGTTCGAGAAACTCAGACCAAACTTAGCTGCCATCACATTCTCGATCCCTTTAACGGTAATCTGGATGGCTATTTCCTCGTTCAGGCTCACGGAGGTGGAGCAGGGCTTGACCAGTAAAGAGAAACTGGGAAACGCGTTCACATAGAAGCTCGCCATAGACGGAACATCTTGTGGGTCACCTGACGGATAGCGCGCTTTGACACCGAAGATATACGCTTCCTCATCCAAGCCACTAAATGCCACCTCGCTGACATCCGTCCAATTCGACCATCCGAGTTCTGGTTCATTGTTATAGGTTGTTTCGTAGCCCAGCTTATAGGAATACTGGCAATGCGGATTATTCCCCTGCCAACTGAAGGTCATCTCATTTTCGTTAGATAAGGTATCGCCATTACCGGGGAAGATCAAGGTAGCCTGTGGGCTCTGATAACACTCGCCGTTGGGATCAAGGGGATTGCATCTCTTCTCCTTCGTGCCACAGCCACCGAGAAAAATCCAGTAGGCGAGCAACGTCAAGATGAATGCCAGAGCAAGCAAGATTGAATGAGAAGCCCTTTTACGGACCTGCTGGACAAG
>JAPLUP010000244.1 GCA_026397575.1 Candidatus Zixiibacteriota bacterium | reverse complement strand
TGAGTCTGTCCAAGGAATTCTCCCAGCGACTTGATCACGACTTCCTCCTGCCCGATAAGATGATCGACGACCAAGCCAATCCGTTTCTCAGCCAATCCGAGCACTACCACATACGAGTTAGTCATTTTCGCCAGATCGATTGAACTGGCGCCCCTAAAGAATATCGAATGCAGATCGACGATTGGCAACACCGTGTCGCGAAGGCGAATAACTTCCTTGCGATTGATCGAGGCAACATCAGCGCGGGCGATCTTCACAGTCTCCAATACTGAAGCCAATGGCAGAATAAACAACTCGTTGCGTGCTTCTACAAGCAACCCTTGCACAATCGCCAGTGTCAATGGCAGTTTGATGATAATCGCCGTGCCTTTGCCACGCTCCGACTGGATGTCAATAATGCCTTTTAGTTTTTCAATATTGGTTCTAACCACGTCCATTCCAACGCCGCGCCCCGAGACATCGGTCACGACTTTTGCGGTGGAGAAGCCGGGATGGAAGATGTAGCCAAAAACTTCTTTGTCTGACATTCGGTTAATGTCGTCAGCCGAAGCGAGCTTCTTCTCTATCGCTTTCTGACGGATTCTGGCCGTGTCAAGGCCGGCGCCGTCGTCGGCAACTTTGATGACGATGTTGGAACCCTCTTGGCTCGCAATCAGATCGATACGACCGCCACGCGCCTTTCCGGCTTTCATTCTTTCATCCGGTAGTTCAATGCCGTGATCGGCAGAGTTGCGGATCAGATGCACCAGAGGATCGCCGATTTCCTCGATAACCGACTTGTCAAGTTCAGTCTCCTCGCCGGAAATGAACAGCTCGATTTCCTTGTTCTGACTGCGGGCAAGGTCACGGACGACGCGCGGGAACTTATTAAATACTTTCCCAACCGGCAGCATACGCATTTTCATGATGGACATCTGCAGTTCCGTCGTAACAAAATTGAGTTGTGTGGCCACTTGATTGAGGTCATCCATCAACTCTTGACCCTCGTAGCGTGACGTGATTCTGCCGGTGAGCTGTAACATGGCGTTGCGTCCGAGTACAAGTTCGCCCATAATGTTCATCAGACTATCGAGACGGCCAACGTCGACACGGATCGTCTGATCTGCCCCACGACGCATCTCCGCCATCTGTTTGACCAGAGATATGCCGCCATCACTCCGCTGTGTTTCGTCTGTCGCTTCTTTCTCTTCTTCCGCCGGTTCCGCTTCAACCGGTCTCAATTCCGGGCTATCTGCGGGAAGCGGCGTGGCTTGGGCGACCGGTAACTCCGTTTTCGGAGTCGAAGACTCGATGGGTGTGGCAGGCGTTGCGGTGGTGGATGTCTCGATCTTCTGGGATTTGCCGTTTTTCTTGGCTTCTTCTTTCGTTGCCGGAGCTTCAACTCCAGCCGTTACAGAGCTGGCGGTGATCAGCTGGTTCTTAACGGACGCCAGATCAATTCCGCTGTCTTTGCCGGTGCGAAGATCCTCCAAGAGGAGTTTAAGCGTGTCGATTGCCTGGAGCAAGGCATCCATAATAACCGGATTTGTTTTCAACTCCCCCTTGCGCAGTTTGTTGAGGACATCTTCCATCTTGTGGGTCAATTCGGAGACTTTGTCTAATCCCAGAAAACCCGATGTGCCCTTAATGGTATGCGCGGCCCGAAAAATCTCGTTGAGGAGGTTGAGATCGGCTGAGTTTTTTTCGAGCTTGACCATGTCTTCATCAAGCTTGGCGAGGATCTCATCCGCCTCGATCATGAACTCGTCGACGATCTCCTTCATGTTGTCCAATTCCATTCCCGTCTCCGTCATGGCGCCTTACCCTTCTAGTTATTCTGCTTTTCTTTGGTCAGGTTGTTGAGCAACTCGTCAACTTCGCTTTGCTCGCTGGAGTTACTTGAGAAATTGGCGTTGGGATCATATGCACGTTCCTTTCGCTTGACGTCGTTTTCCGGGCCGACATCGAGTTGCAGTCCGACCATGACGTCCTTGAGACGATTCTCAACTTGCTCCAAAAGCGAAATGGCGTGGTCAACCTGCTGCGAAGTGATGTCCTGGAACTGAAGAGCGTCCATGATCGCATAGGCGTCATTTTGATTGGCGGAAGCACTCACACAAATGCGTTCGACGATTCGCTTCACTCGCGAATTATTGCGAAAGTAGGTCGACGGAAGAACGCGGCGCAGCTCTTTCATTTGGGTCTCGATTTCGCCCTCTCGGCTCGTAATCGCCTCCACCATATCCAGCACGCGATGCGTCGCCGTCGCGGTCTGCTGCGTTACTCTCTCTAACTGTTCGGTAGCTTGCGGCACCTTGTTGCGTGAATCGGCAATCGGTTCCTGAGCCACTCTAATGCCCTTGATGATCTGGCTAATTGAATCGGCAAGGTGCCTAAGTTCCGCGTGGATATTCTTGGCCGAATCGTCGACGCGAATAGACTTGTCCATCATTTCAGCTCCTTCCAACCGACTTAAGTACCTGACCAATCTTCTCACCGAGCGTTTCCGGAGTGAATGGCTTAACTATGTAATTGTTCACTCCCGCTTTCATCGCCTCAATGATATCATCTTTGACTGACCGGGTCGTCACCATGAGAATCGGCAGGTCCTTGAATTCGTCCAGACTGCGAATTTGGGAAACGAAAGTGAGGCCGTCCATCTCCGGCATATTCCAGTCGGTGATCACGAAATTGAATTGCTCCACTTTCATTTTCGCTAATGCATCTTTGCCGTCCGAAGCTTCCGTAACGTCATCATAACCGGCTCTTTTCAGCGTGTTGACAATTATGCGTCGCATTGTTGGCGAATCGTCGACCGCGAGTATTTTCAGAGAAGCCACCTCTACCTCCTGTGCTTTCAGTTAATAGCGTTACACCTGTCGCAACTGCCCCTAATCCAGTAGTCGCGCCACTTCCGCCAGTAGAACCGACGATTTGAAGGGTTTGACCAGATATGAAGTAGCGCCGACCTTTTCGCCCTTTTGCTTGTCCTCGTCACCCTCTTCCGAGGAAAGAATGATAATCGGGACTTCGGCAAACCTGTCGTTTTGGCGCAGAGTGGCTATGAGTTCATAGCCATCGATGTTGGGCATGTTCAAATCGGTGACTACTAGATCGATATCGGATTCGAGATGTGACACTTTCTCCAAAGCGTCCATGCCGTCACACGCGCCGACAACCTCATAACCGCTGGATTTCAGGCTATAGGAGACGAACTTCACCAGAGTCGGTGAATCGTCTACTACCAAAATTCTTCTGCTCATGTCTACCTATTCCTTCTCACAGTGCTATTTCCTGGTGCTCGCCAGTAGTTCCTGAATTTTCCTGAGCTTGTCGAAAGTTGCGGCACTGGTTCCCGATACGTCACGAGCACTCTGGGCAGCAGTGGAGGCAACCGCGGCAGAGGCCGATTTGGCTCCGACAGCGACGGCGACTGGCGCGGCCGTTGTCTCAGGTGTATCAGTTTCGGCAGCGACACCAGTATCTTTGAAATAGACCAGCCCGTTTTTGAAATAAACCAGCTTGAAGGCCTTGCTGATACCGTGCAGCGATTCGGCATGGCCGATATAGAGGTATCCTCCGGGTCTCAGGCTGTTGTAAAATCCCTTTACGATTTGCTTCTTGATGTCGTCAGAGAAATAGATCATCACATTTCGGCAGAAGACAAAATCCATGTCCGTCATCAGCGCCATCTTGCGGCGATCAGCCAGATTGAGGTGAGAGAATTTCACCAACCGCTTGACGTTGTCAGTAAGGCAGTATTTCTCGCCTTCGCGCGTGAAGTACTTATTGACAATATGCAGCGGTGTAGTTCGCAGCGACATCTCGCTGTAGGTTGCTGTACGCGCCGAGTAGAGCACGTTCTCTGAGATGTCGTTGGCGATGATTTCGATATTCCAGTCATTGCGTTCGCCGAGTACCTCAAGCAGAATCATGCCGAGCGTATAGGGCTCTTCCCCGGTCGAGCATCCCGCCGACCAAATTTTCAAACGCTTGCCATGACCGGGTTGTTTTTTCTGTGCGATGATTAGAGGGAGAACCTCTTGCTGGAAACAAGCCAGCTGCGGCGGATTTCGGTAGAAAGAGGTTTCATTAGTCGTGACCAGGTTCATCAGCATGTTGAACTCTTTCTGCGACGTATCATACTTGACTTGATAGAAGTAATCGCGGAAAGATTTGAGACCGAGTGTGGCCATGCGTTTGCTGAGGCGGTTCTCGACTAGATACTTCTTGTTCTCCGCAAAGAAGATGCCGCACTTTTCATGGATGAAATCGCGAAAAGCGACAAAGTCTTCGAGGCTGAGTTCAAGATTTAGATTTTCTGTCTGCAACATAGTCACTGTGTCCCACGGTCGATAGACCTAACTCGATTCTTCCACCAGCGACACTGCCTCGTCCCGGAATTCACGCCGGGAAGCCACTGTCTCTTCGTATGACAAATCCTGTCTGGCGACATCTCCGATACGATGACGCTGGGAGCCGGTCAGAGCCGGTTGCTCTATCTGGAACGGTTCCCCTTCCCCCGCTTTCTCGATGATGGTGAAGCGCCGCGAACCCACCTCGACGCCTTCTCGATTTTCTCTTTTCCTGAGACTGGCTAAGCGGGTTTCGAGTTCTGTGACCCTTTCCCGGAGTTGTTTGATCTCAGCGCGATGTCTCTGTGCAGCCACGGCCTTGGTGACGATGTTGTCAAGTTCCTTGAGACGGAACGGTTTGACAACATAATCGTAAGCGCCGGCGCGCATTGCTTCGATGGCGGAATCCACTGTCGGATAGCCGGTCATTATGATTATCGAGAGATCGTCGGCGGTCTTTCTCACCGCACGCAAGACATCGATGCCCCCGCCATCGGGCATGCGCAAGTCGATCAAAGCGACATGAAAGTTTTCCAACCCGATTTGCCGAAGAGCCTCGACTGCCGACCCCGCTGTTCGTACCTGATAGTTCAATTTCGTGAAATATTCAGCGAGCAATTCCCTTACGAACACCTCATCATCAACCACAAGCAGCTTACTCTCCATTGACAACCTCCCGTTCGTGAGCCTTTCTGTCATGATGGCATTCTTTGGCGGCTGCTTCGACCACGGAATACAGTCTGTTGATATTGAATGGCTTGACAATGTAATCGTAGACGCGTTTCCTCAAAGCTTCCACCGCCGTTTCCACCGAGGGGAAGGCGGTCATAACGATGACGGGCAGATTCCTGTGGCTTTGTCTGAGG
>JAPLUP010000342.1 GCA_026397575.1 Candidatus Zixiibacteriota bacterium | reverse complement strand
GGAAGACATATCTATCTTGGCGCGCAGTGTTTTTGCGCCATCGAGGAATTCGCCGGCGCGCATCTTCTGAAACAGATTGAGATTCTCTGCAATCGAGCGATTGCGATAGGGACTATCATTGCCGGGCGTCGTCAATGTGCCACGATGCTCGCGGATTTCGTCGGCAGTCAAATCACAGACATACGCCACGCCCTTCTTGATAAGTTGAATGGCATATTCATATAGCTGTTCGTAATAGTCCGACGCATACAGCTCCCGGTCTTCCCAATCCCAGCCGAGCCAGCGGACATCCTCTTTGATCGAATCCAAATACTCGAGCTCTTCCTTGATCGGATTGGTATCGTCAAAGCGCAGGTTGCATTTGCCACCGTAGTCGCGCGCCAGACCAAAATTCAGGCAAATCGACTTGGCGTGCCCGATATGCAAATATCCATTCGGCTCGGGTGGAAACCGCGTATGCACCCGCCCCTGATTTTTGCCGTTCTTCAAATCCTCGTCAATGATGTCGCGGATGAAATTTGATGGCCTACCGCTTTCCGTTGCCATATCTATCTACCTTCCGTTTCCAATTCTCGTCTTTTGTAGGCGCAACCCTTGCGGTTGCCCGACCGTGTTCGTCTATCATCACCGGATAGCCGCAAGGGCTATTCCTACACCAGAACCCGCATTGCTTTGACTGCTACAATACGAAATTCTTTATCGGATGGTAAGGGAATTTTAGACAGACTCAGGCGTCAGGCAGCATGTATCCGGCAGCTTTTCGGTAGTTCATCCCAGGTTCGGCCGTCAAGAAGACGACCGTTGCGCTTCTTCTGGACGCCCCCCCATTGCTTGAAGAAAAATGGCACGTTGGCGGCCAAACACTGATCGCGAATGTCACTCACCCAGGCCGGGTCCATTGGGCGCGCTTTTGGTCCAGACTCGCCGCCAACTATGGCCCAGTCGATGCCTTCGAGATTCAGGTTGGGCAGGGGGCCAAGCAACGGTTCGAGCGAGAGGAATTTGGTTCTGGCGTGCGTCTCTCTCAGGTGATCGATGCGCCACTGCACGCTTTCATTCTCGACGCTAACTCCCATCCAGACATTAGGAGGCCAGTCGATTTGCGGATCAAGCTGAGGTAGTCGTTTGCTACGTTTGGTCAGCACCTGAAACGTGTGCCAGTGGGCGCGGCGCATGACGTCAAACACTTGCAGGATAAAGGGCGCCGGTACTTCCCAGTGGAACAGGTCGCTCATAGAATTAACGAAGATCATCTGCGGTGATTTCCAGAGAAGCGGTTTCTCCAGCACATGCGGATGCAGGGTCAACTTGAATCCGTTGGCATAATTTGCCTGTCCCATGGCCTTAAGCCGCCTCGCCATCCGCTCGGCATAACAGTGCTTGCAGCCATCGCTAACCTTGGTGCAACCCGTCAACGGGTTCCAGGTTGATTCAGTCCATTCGATTGAGGATTTGGCCATGGGATGTTGTATTCCATCTATTCATCCAGCTATATCAATGAGGGTCTCGGTCTACCCGCCTAGAAGATCTCGAAGCTTTTCATTTGAGGGCTTGTGGCCCTGTCCACCTGAAACTGGCGCCAAGCACCTTTGGCGAAGCGTAGCTTACTTGCTATTAGTACGCTATCTTGTCCATGCAGGCTGGCGAGTAGCACACCAGTTGATTCAATGTACGCAGGGAGATATATTGACAGGGAATCTAATTTCGCAGTACGAGAGAAGCACACAAACCGCTGGAACATCAAATCGTTTGTTTCAAAAACGTTGGGAATAGGGCATGACCGAATCAGCGCCAGAGCCTCTTCAAAGCGGCCCAATTCCGCATAGGTTGCCACCAAACGGACCAGACAACGGACATAACATGGTGACAGATACAGGCATCTCTCGAAATTAAGCTTCGCCTGCACTAGCTCTTTTGAAAGTAGGCTTAGGCCACCCAAGTGGTAAAGATGCTCCGGAGAGTCAAAATCACCCTTCACTGTATCTGCATGCAATAGGCAAAGCATGCCTTCCTTTGGGCGGCCCAACTTAGCCAGATACCCGCCGCAGATTTCGAAGATAATTGTGGAATCTGGATATACTTTTCGGAGGTCTGAGACAAGTTGCTCGAGTCGATCAGATCTTGCCGTCTCATAGAAAAGCTCCGCCCAAAGCGGTTGTGCTTGCCACAGATAGGGACCGCTGTCGTGACTTAGACGCAGGTAGTTTTCGGCTTCGCGAAACTGCTTCTTTCGTAGCGAGATAAAAGCTTTCTGGGCGTAACAATCTGAGATGTCCCACCCATGCAGAACCGGTTGCTTCGAAAAACAGGCAAGGCATTTATCCAGAAGTCTATCCGCCTTCGAATACTCGCCGCCGCCCAAGTATAGCACGGACAACTCTTCGTTCAAATAACTTGTAAGCATATCATCGAAGTGACCACTGATCTCAGCCTGAAGAGCCTCCATGTATTCGATAGCCTCCTTCGAGTCGAATCGCGATGTGGCAAAGAAGAAACTCAGATAGCGAACCAGCAAGTATAATGACTGTTGCAGTTCGGTGTAAGTTGAAACAAGGCGGTTGGTAGGGAAGACTCCTTCGGTGATGTCCTCTACCGAAAAAAATGTTTGAGATTCCCCATGCCTAATCCGGAAGTAACCGGTCCTAATGCCAAGCTTTAGACCGGTCTGCTCTGTGTTGGATTGCCATGTGCCCCAGACAACTGCCGCTGCGTTGAGTCTTTTCGCCAGCTCTCTTGCTTGAACGGAATCGCTCACGCTAATTGGAATGAATCGCACCTTGATCAGACTACCCGAACGTGAATTGACAATCTCTGAATTCAGGTCGTTGACTAGTGCCCGCGTGCAGCCCTCCTTACCAAAGGTATCCTTGAGTTCGTTTCCACGAAAAGTTGTTATCACGACTCCGAAGGTCCCATCGCGGAACCTCACTTTCATATCCCAGAACGAGTCAGTACCAATAATGCCTAGTCCGATCGCAAGTAGGACAATAAACATGTTGAGACTCAGAGGTCGCTGTGTGAAATAAGACGTTGTGCGCTGGAGCATTGTGGCCTTCGCTCTCCCTACCCGATTGCGAGTGGCAATTCTCGTGAGCACTCTGCGGGACGTCCATTTCAGCAAAAGCCAGCTGCTTATGCTGACGGTCAGATAGATTACAAACTTGAATACCCAAATGGATTGAATAGCACCAATGCCGCCCGTGAACACCCAATATGAAGCTATGGCAAGCAAAACCAGTTTGGTAATGAGGTTGGAGAAGACCCTCTTCGTGAGATCGGCAAGTACCCGCGCCATCCTTCTTCTGCCCGTATGAGTGCTGCCTTCATTCATTTGACTAGCTCCTAAAGTAACATAATGCAAGTTGCACTGCCAGCCTCTTCTCTCTGACCATAAAGCCTGCACTTTCCCCACCAACATTCGCCTTGCCTTCCCCTTTCTCCCTGCGTATCATTTTAACTGAACCGCGTATGTGAGGCAGCAGCTTGTACGCCGTGGATAAGATTGCCAAACCCCGAAAGGACAGGACCGTGAAAGGGAATCTCGACTTTATCTTCCGACCCCAGTCAATTGCCGTTATCGGCGCCACCAATCGTAAAGGGTCGATCGGCCGCGAACTGCTGCATAACGTCATCGACTACGAATTCGAGGGTAAAGTCTTTCCGGTCAATCCGACGAAATCGGTCATTCATTCCATCAAGTGTTATTCGACCATTCTCGATGTTCCCGATAAGGTTGATCTGGCCGTCATCGTCGTGCCCAAGGAGCTGACGGTTGATATCGTGTCGCAGTGCGGCGAGAAGGGTGTAAAGGGCATCCTGATGATCACTGCCGGTTTCAAAGAGACCGGCAAGGCGGGAGCCGAACTGGAAATGAAGGTTCTCGATGCGGTCAAGAAATACGGCATGCGTATGATCGGCCCTAACTGCTTTGGTATTGTCAATGCTGATCCCAAAGTACATCTCGACGCCACCTTCTCCAAGATTCGTCCCAGCTTCGGCAAAATCGGACTGATCTCGCAATCGGGCGCGATGGGTGAAGCCATTCTCGCGCAGGCGCAGGACACCAAGCTCGGAATGTCCATGTTTGCGTCGATCGGCAACAAGGCCGACATCAATGAAAACGACATGCTCGAATACTGGGGAAATGATCCGACCGTCGAAGTCATTCTTCTATATTTGGAGAACTTCGCCGAACCGCGCGGCTTCACCACGCTGGCGCGTCGCATCACTCGCAACAAGCCAATCGTCATCGTCAAATCGGGCAAGACCACCAAAGGCGCCGCCGCCGCTTCATCTCACCGGGGGGACCAGGTATTCTGGCGACTGATGCGCTTATCGGCGCTGGTATGAGATTGCCGGAATTTTCGCCCAGGACGGTCAGCGCCATCCAGCCGATACTACCTCCCGGTACACCGGTTAATAATCCTCTCGATCTCGTTGCCGGCGCCACCGGTGTCGAGTTCAAGAAGGCGCTGTCGTATGTCGTCAAGGATCCTAATATCGATTCCATCATTGCGATCTGTGTGCCGCCTGTGACAATCGATCAAACTCTGGTGGCTGACGCGATCATCGATACCGCCAGGATTTCCAAATTGCCGCTATACGCCTGCTTTATGGGGGTCACTTACGGCACCGGCGCCTTCGAGCGGCTTAAGGAGCATGGCATTCCGGCAATGATCTTCCCCGAAAAGAAGAATCGCTTGGAACAGAAGAACGCCGTCATCGGTGATGAAGCGCTTCAGATATTGAGTTGCTATCAAATCCCGGTCGCGTCCTACAAGTATGCTTTTAGCAAAGAAGAAGCCGGCAAAATCGCCGCCAAGATTGGTGGGCCGGTTGTGATTAAAGTCAATACGCCATTCATCCTTCATAAGACCGAATACGGCGCGGTCGCGGTTGATCTGCGCACGCCAACGGAAGTGATCAGTGCTTATGCCGACATGGAGAAGCGCATCACCAAGGCCTTTCCGAAGAGCAAGGAGCAGTTTTCGGTTGTAGTGCAGGAGATGATCACCGGCGGTGTCGAAACCGTTATCGGCATGACCACCGACCCGTCCTTCGGAGCCTTGATCATGTTCGGTCTCGGTGGTATCTATGTTGAGGTTATGAAAGACGTCTCGTTCCGGATCGCGCCATTGACTGATTTGGATGCTCGAGACATGATTAAATCTCTCAAGGGTTACAAGCTGCTTACCGGTTTCCGTGGGTCAAAACCGGTCAACATCGCTTCGGTGGAAGACTCAATACTCAAACTGTCGCAACTGGTGCTTGATTTCCCTGACTTCGCCGAGATCGATATCAATCCGTTTATCGTCTCCGCCGAAGAGAACGCTACTAAGGCTGTCGATGCGCGGTTCGTGTTGGCGCCCCTGAAGTGAA
Organism: Candidatus Zixiibacteriota bacterium; assembly: GCA_026397575.1. Taxonomy (GTDB): domain Bacteria; phylum Zixibacteria; class MSB-5A5; order CAIYYT01; family CAIYYT01; genus CAIYYT01. The sequence continues at coordinate 5,433 of JAPLUP010000342.1, read as the reverse complement.
CTCGCCGCTGGGCTTCAATTGACGAAGATTCCCCTGTCTCTGTGATAGGAGGAGCTTATTTCTTTCCCGCTCGCTCGTTGACAATCATTTGCCGCACATCGGTGATGCCGGGGAACTTGGGATCGAGCGAGACTGTCTTATTCAGTGATTCATCGGCCTTGTTGAAGTCGCCCATCTGCAGATAAGTCGATGCCAGATTGAAATACCCCGCCGGATTGTCCGGCTGCATATTTACGACGCGTTGGAATTGCTCTAAGGCCTGTTCCAACCTGTTCTGTCGCGCGTAGACCTGCCCCAAGTTAGCGTGCGCCTCCACCGAGTTCGGTACATACTTCAGGAAGCGCTGATACTGCTCCGCCGCTTCCATGCGCATATCGGCAGCCAGATAGCATCCCGCTTTGAGAAAGATCGCGCTGTAGTCGGTCGTGTCTGCCTCAAACGCTTGTTCGTACAAATTTGCCGCCGTGGGGTATTCTTCCAGCTTGACATGCACATAGGCGTATTCGTGGTATGCCCAAACCGCCTTGGGGTTCTTCTTGATCTCCGCAACCGCCAGATCAGCAAGATCCTTGATACGGTCGCGCTTGCGGTAGATTTCAGCCGCCGCCTTTTTGGGTCGATCATCGTTTGGATCAACGGCCATTGCTCGCCTATAGTAATCGACGGCCGATGAGTCTTTGTTCCGCCGGGCACAGGCATTGCCCAGATTGGTGAAGACGGCTGCTGAACGCGGATTGAGCATTGCCGCATTGTAAAAATTCTGTTCGGCATCGGCATATTTGCCCGTGCTGTAATAGGCGCTGCCTGTAAACATGAATCCCTCAAAATCTGCATGAACTCGTGGCGATAAGCCGGGAATATAGGCAATGCCATTGCACACGACCAGCGCGGCAACCAATACTGCCAACCAGCGATAAAACTTGCTATAGCTGCCTTCTCTGTATAACTGGACTAGCGTCCAAAATCCCGCGGCAGACCAGATTGTTGTGATCGGTACCAGCATCGCCCGATATCGCGAGGTTACAGTAAACAGCAGCATTATCAAGACATAGGAGAGCACGTATCCTGTTAGCACACACTGCCTCTTGCTACGACGTAAAGGAGAGCCGGCCGCCAGCGCCGGCAGCGCCAAGGGGAGCAGTATCCCGAATGGAAACGCAATCAGCTTTTCCCACAACAAGTATCTGAGCAGACTGCTTTGCTTGGCGAAGAAGTAGACCTGCCTATCCTTTGGAATCTCGTAGCCGGTGATCAGATAGGCAACCTTGCGCATCTGCAGTCCGATCCACGACAGCGGCTGGGTGAAGATGTACTTGAATCCTTGTCCCAGCCAATAGCTGCCGGTCTCGGTCGCCGTCAACTTCCTGCCCGTCTGCTGACTGGCGAGCGCCGAAGCTACATCGATGCTCGGCTGCGCATCAGAGAGCGTACCCGGCAGAACCGGCTTCCCGCCGTCAGCCTGCGTATTGTTACCGGCTCCGAAATTAACGCCGCCATACGTCTCAAAAACAACTGTCTCACCACCTGCGATAACATTGTGCGCTGCCACCGGCACAAGCACAATCAGGATTCCAATCACGAACGGCATTGTCTGCTTGATCCATTCCTGCCGATTTTGCGACAACCGTTGGTAAATCCATAGCACAACTATCGGCGCGAGAAGCAGAATTGCCGGATGTGCCGCGGCTGATAGGCCGAGCAACAGTCCGGCGGTGAACAGCTGAGACGGCTTTCGACTCTCTTCATAGTCGGTCAGCAGCCAAATTGCGATCAGATTTAAGGTGAGCGCCAGCGTGAAAGGGAGTAGCTCGCCGCCGAAGAATATCAGCGGACCACATAGTGCCGTCGCCAGACCCGCCGTTATCGCAATCTTGTTCGCGTAATAGCGACGCGCAATTATATAGACCATCACACAGGCGAACGCGCCCAGGATACTTTGCAGAAGCAAAGGCATGAAAAGCGCCTGCCCAAAGACCCAGTAGTAGAGGGCCAGCAAGTAGGGGTACAGCGGCGCCCTGAACAATATGGCATCTCCAACCGTCTGTCCGGCGGCCAGCTTGCTCGCAAGCTGATAGTAAGACAACGGATCGGGGGCGAGGTAGTTGAACAGGGGGGACGCTTGAATACTCAAGAGGTGGAACAACCGTGGCAGAAAGGCGACCGCGAATACAATCATACCCAACATTGTGGGACTAAGACGTGTTCTTTTCTTTCCCGCGTTGTTCGCTATCATAACATGAATAAATACCAAAGACTGCTCCGCAAATCAAGTGTTAAGTACCGCCCAGTTAATTGTGTTATACACAAAAACCTTGCCATCGTCCATAGTGTGTTTATCTTTCCTTTGTGGCGGCGTCCTGTTATATCCACATTCCCTTCTGTGCCTGTATCTGCAGCTACTGCGATTTTTATCGCGTCCTGCACGACCCGGGAACGGAACAATCTTTTGTCGCGGCGCTTGTCGGCGAGATGGCGTTGCGCCTGTCCGACGAAAGGGGTCTGCCCGCGCCGCTGACCACGCTCTATTTTGGTGGCGGTACGCCGACGACACTCTCCGAGCAATCCTGGCGTCGCATTTTCGCCACCGTTCGCAATTATTTCAGTTTTGGTGAAACCGCGGAGATCACCGTGGAAGCCAATCCTGAATCAGCAACTGCGGAAAAGTTACAGCTTCTGCAGGAACTCGGTGTCAACCGCGTTTCATTTGGCGCGCAGTCTTTCAGCGCCGCCAATCTCGAACGCCTTGGCCGCATCCACAACGTCGAACAAATCGCTTCAGCGGTACACAACGCGCGACAAGCGGAAATTGACAATGTCTCGCTTGATCTAATCTATGGTCTACCGGATGAGACTGAAAGCAGTCTCGACTTCGATCTGAAGGCGGCCACTGCACTGACGCCACAGCATCTGTCGTTCTATGCGCTGACACTTGAGGGTGAAGTCCCGTTGCGCCATCAAGTCCAACGCCAAGAGGTCTCTTTGCCAGACGACGACCACATAGCCAAACGCTATGTCAGCGCCATCGAATTCCTCGGCGGTCGCGGCTACCAACATTATGAGATTTCCAATTTTGCCGTCCCGGGCTACGAATGCCGCCACAATCTCGCCTACTGGGAACAGCGTGACTACTTTGCTTTCGGCCCTGCTGCAGTCGCGACCCTGAATGGCAAGCGGATTCGCAACGAACCCGACCTCGCGACCTACATCAAGAACCTGTCGTCGGGACGCCTGCCGCCGCATGAAATCGAGCATCTTACCGGGTCAAAACGACTGCTGGAAACGATCATGCTCTCTCTGCGTCTCACCAGTGGTCTCGACACCACTCTCCTGCGTGACAGCTTCGGCTACGACATCCTCATCAAACGGCGTGATCTCTTGGCGAAACTGCAGGAAGTTGGCGACCTTGTTATTGCCGACGGCTTTATCCGACTCACCGGGCAGGGGATGTTTCGCTCCGATTTGATAGCCTCGTCGCTTTGCCCTGATTTCGCGTAATGGACCCGATAAGTTCTTTCGTGCACAATGTGCATACATTTGATAGAGACTCACGTTGCCGCAAGGCCGTATACACAGGATAGGAGATAGTAGCGGATGGTCAAAATCACTTTTCATGGTCACTCCTGTTTCGAAATCGACGCCGACGGTCATCGCCTTGTAATTGATCCCTTCATCAGGAATAACCCTCTCTGTAAGATCAAACCGGAGGATGTCAAGGCAGATTATGTGCTTATATCTCACGGTCATGGTGATCACTGGGGGGACGCACCGCTTATTGCCTCTCGCAACAAGGCCACTGTGATAGCCAACTTCGAGTTGTCTCAGTATGCGTCCAAGCAAGGTCTCAAGTCGCACCCGCTTCATATCGGCGGCAGCGCCAAGTTTCCGTTCGGGTGGGTCAAGCTGACAATTGCTCATCACGGTTCCACTTTGGAGAGTTCGGAGGAGCACGGCGGCAGCCCAACCGGAATATTGGTCAACATCGGCGGCAAGACGATCTATCACGCCGGCGACACCGGGCTGTTTCTCGACATGCAGTTAATTGGCGAAATGAACCCTATTGACCTGGCGCTACTACCGATTGGCGACAATTTCACGATGGGTCCCGTCGATGCCGCCAAAGCCGTTGATTTCTTGAAGCCGAAAAAGGTCGTGCCGATGCACTACAACACGTTTGACATCATTAAGCAAGACCCGCAGCAGTTCGTTGATTTGTTGCGCGGCAAGCCGGTGGAGTGCATTGTCATGAACTCGGGCGACACTATCGAGCTTTGATTGGTAGCGCTTATTTTCGCTGCCGGGGAATGGAAAGGAGCGAGTACGCTACTTCTTCGCCCCGATTCTCTTCCTGACTTTATTCCATGAGTTCGTGATCAAGAAACTTTCATCCATGTCTCTGACCATCCGTACAAATTTCTCCCATGGCACTGCCAGCGTCAATACTCCCGACTCCACATACGGACGCGCCGATACATCAAACATCCCCAGTACTCCCCTTGGATGTTCAGATTTGCTCTCGAAATAGGGATGATAGACAATCGAAGAACATCCGGCGCCGAACGGGGCGATCACGCCCTGCGATGAAAACTCGTCGAAGTTCGCCAGTGTAAACAGACCGGAGAGCACATCGGCAGTGGCAAAGAAGGCGACGATCAATGGTTCGTCCCGTTCTTCCAGATGATCCCAACGCTTGCAGATCAGGTATTCCGCCGGCGCTGAATATGCCGGATGTTGCCGTAATTGCTCCTTTACCAACTCAGGCGTCTTTTTGTACCGTTCCCCTTCCAGTTCGCCATCAATGCCATAAGACAGGAAATACTCGAAATTGGATCGCAGCTGCTGTGAAAAGCCGCAATACCGCTTACCGCCGGCACAACTGATCGCCGTGCTCGAAAATGCCAATGGCTCGCCGTGACGTACTCGTCCCAGTTCACCGATGAAGCAGCGCCATTCTTTGGGATTCGTGGCCTTTGGCGCGCATCCATCATCGTTCGAATAGTAGAAAGTGATCGGTAGGTCTGCGCCCGCGAAGTACTTGTTCCAGCGATCAAGAAAGAGTTCTTTCAACTGCATGTCCATACAACGCCTCCAAGGCTTAGGAACAATCGTTCTTCTTGACAGAAGATACATGATTTCTGCGATCAAGAGCAAGCACTTCTGAACGCTCATCTTTCCTGAGCAGCATTTCAGTTTGCTCTGGCGCGGCCTTGAGACGGTTGCCGATACCGGGATTATTTGTGGCGACTGCACCTGATTTTGCATAGCTTGCCTTCCGATGAACCTCAGGAAACTGTTTCTCTGGCTCGCTCTCGGCGTTGTTGCGCTGTTTGTCGCGGCGGTTGTGCTAATCAAGCTTCTGTTATCGCCGAGCATCGTGGCCGCCCAGATCACGCCACGCCTTGAGCGCATTTTCGACCGCCCGGTAGAGATCGGTGA
>JAPLUP010000568.1 GCA_026397575.1 Candidatus Zixiibacteriota bacterium | reverse complement strand
GAACGCCGGTCCCAGTGTCGAGAATTGTGTCTTTCGATCCTGCAGTTCAAGGTATGGAGGGGCGATATATGTCGGTGCCAATGGGAGCACCCGCATACTAAGTTGCTCCTTTCTTGAGAATAGCTCTGGCGACGGTGGCGCGGTCTGCGGCGATTTTGGGCATATCAAGACGCAGATACGTGATTGTGTGCTTGCAGACAACACAGGTCGCTCCTACGGCGGCGGCGCACTCACATTCTTTGAGGGCATATCCGAGATCGAGAACTGCAGATTTATTGACAACAGCAGCTGGGAGGGTGGCGCACTCTGGTCAGACGGAACGCAGGTGCTTGCCAAGAACTGCTTCTTCCACGGCAATCACGCCTCTTGGAGAGGAGGAGGCATTTACTTCACAGGAGGAACGATGACGGTCAGCGACTGTTGGTTCGAGGAGAACCGGGTTACCCTGTTGGAAGGCGCTGGCGGAGCAATTCTCTCCGCACAAATGTTCTCGGAAATGCGAGTATTGAACAGCACGTTCGTGCGAAATTCGGCTGGCACGGGCGGTGCGATAGTTGGGGGGTTGTCAGCGGCGACTGGATGCGCGTTTCTGCAGAACTCGGCAAATTGGGCAGGGGCAATGTATTTCACAAGTGGTTCGTCTGAAGCCTGTCCGATGCTCGATAGTTGCATTTTCGACGGAAACAGCGCGGATTCGACGGGGGGGGCGCTGATGTCCTTCGTACCCACGATTTGTCGGGAGCTGACTAAGTTTCTGTCCTGCACGTTTGTGCGTAACTCTGCGCCGGAAGGATCATTGTTAGTGATGAAGGGCTTCCCTGGGGACAAGATGTTTCCCGACTTCGAAAACTGTCTCATCGCTGATAACAGCGGCGGACCGTTGGTTAGAGATCGTGATACAACATGGCTTACAGCGACACTCCATTGCTGCAATATCTACGGCAATACGGGTGGCGACTGGATCAGCTATATCGCCTCACAGGCCGACTCCAATGGCAATTTCTTAGCCGATCCTCTCTTCTGCGATACAACTTCCGGTGACTTCCATCTGCAGGGGAACTCCCCCTGTGCGCCGGGCAACAATTCGTGTGGGGTGTTGATCGGTGCGCTGCCGGTGGCTTGCAGTTGGGGTTGTGGCGATATTGATGGATCAGGCAGCGTCAATGTCACCGATGCGGTGCGTCTGGTTTACTACTTTTTTGCCTACGGTCCGGAGCCGTTGGATTTGTATGGTGGCGACATCAATCAGGACGGACATCTCAATGTCGCCGATGTAGTGTATCTGATAAACTACATATTCGTCGGTGGACCAGCGCCGTGTGCAGCAGGGGAGTAGATCGCAACTGAAGTCACTCCTACAGTTGATCGCTCTCCCGAGATTAGTAACATCTTGCCTTGAGACAGGAGCGCTGCGTATCTTCACAAGATGCGTAAGTGCCTTGTTATCATACCCGCCTATAATGCAGCGAAAACGCTGAGCCAGTTGATTTCCCAAGTCAAGCGGTTGCATCAGAATTTCGATGTGCTGATCGTTGACGACGGATCCGCCGATGAATCGGGAAGAATCGCCGGCACTGCCGGGGCAATTGTCCTGACACATGGTTGCAATCTGGGTAAGGGAGAAGCACTCAAGGCCGGCTTCGCCTATGCCGTCGCGCATGACTACGATGCGGTTATCACGCTTGATGCCGACCTTCAACACGATCCAGCCGAGATCCAATGCTTCCTGAATGCTTACTCGGACGATCGAACAATTCTGGTTGGCATACGGCGGCGCGACAAGACGATGCCGTTTGCGCGCAAGGTGTCGAACTCGTTGACGTCGTTCGTGGCGTCAGTCTTCTGCGGAGTCCGCGTCCTCGACAGCCAGTCGGGTTATCGCCTGATACCGACGGCCATTCTAAAGAGCATCACCTTGTCATCCTCCCGCTTTGACTTGGAACCGGAATTGCTAATCAAAGCCGCGCGCGCGGGATATGACATCAAGTCGGTAGAAATCAGCACCATCTATCACGCTGGTCGCAGTTCGATCAACCCGCTAATCGACACGATTAGATTCTTGATAATGCTGATGAAATCGCTATTTTGGTGATCAATGTTGGCGCTACTTACTAACGACGACGGATTTCAAGCCGAAGGATTATTGCGGTTGCGCAAAGAGATCGCCAAAGTGTGCGACGTGATGGTCGTGGCGCCGGTTGCGGATCAGTCGGCGGCGGGACATTCGCTGACGCTGCAGCGCCCCTTGCGGCTGAACGAAATCAGCGAAGGTTACTACAGCGTTGACGGCACGCCTACGGACGCAGTAATGGTCGCCGTGCACGGTATCCTCAACAACAAGCTCCCCGACATTCTGATCTCGGGTATCAACCGTAGACCGAATATGGGGGATGATGTCACCTACTCCGGCACGGTTTCGGCGGCATTTGAAGGAGCGATTTTGGGAATCCCTTCGATTGCGGTCTCCTCGGTGCCGTTTGATGATATCGACTATGCCGCGATGGCCAGGTTCACCCGCAAGCTGACGCAAAAGGTGCTTCACAAGGGACTGCCCAGTTTCTCGCTCTTAAATGTCAACATCCCCAATCCACCGAATGGTAAATACGCCGGTGTCAAGATCACTCGTTTGGGGAAGCGAGTCTATCGTGATATCATCGTTGAAAAGATCGATCCGCGCGGGAGAAAGTATTATTGGATTGCCGGCGAACCTGATTGGCATCATTTCGAGCAGTCGGATTTTTCCGCTACGAGCGAAGGGTTCATCTCGATCACGCCGCTCAAAATGGATATGACTGATTACGAGTTGATGCAGCATCTGGAAGGGTGGAAGTTGTAGGGGTGACTGACGCACTGCCGGTTGAGATTGCTTCGTCGTCTGGCGGCAGTCCGTTCGGCATCGGCAGGCTGTCGTAGCGCCAGACTCCTCGCAATGACGAATCGCCAGGGTCTGTTGTCGTAGACTGAGATCGCGTCATTGCGAGGAGTCGCTGGGGAATTGGTGGGAGGTGGGGGACGACGAAGCAATCTCGTTCGAATGGCATCAAAGAAACGTCCATCAAATCGACCTATATTTAGCGTAACAATTTGCTTGCGAAAGTTGTTGTCCAGATTTATCTTCGGACAATTTTTCGGGGGCTGTCGTAGGCCTTCGTCCGGACGTCAAAGTTAAAGAGAGAAAACGAATTGATGATAATATACATCGCTCGGAAGACGGGTGATAGAAAGGTGACAAAGTGAGTCTAAGCCCAACATTTTTTATCGGCTTTGTTTACGCTATCTCGGCAATCTCACTTCTGTTTGCTCTATACCTTGCCAGGAAGGTTCTCAAGAGTGACACCGGGACCGCCCAGATGCGCGAAGTGTCGGACGCGATCAAGGAAGGCGCCAGCGCCTTTGTCCGAAAGCAGTACACGACGATCGGCTATCTGGCGGTTGGCGCGGCCATTCTGATTTTCGTTCTGTATCAGTTTGGTCTCAAAGATTCTAATGCCATGAAAGTTACGATCGCGTTTGTGATCGGCGCGGCGGCATCCTCAATCGCCGGTATCATCGGCATGTATATCTCCGTGCGGTCGAACATCCGGACAGCTTCGGCGGTAAGGACAAGTCTAAACGGCGGTTTGCAGATGGCTCTGCGCGGTGGCGCTGTGTCCGGCATTACCGTAGTTTCCATGAGTCTGCTTGGCGTCGGCGGACTGTTCGCTATTTATGGCGGTTTGGCTAGCGCTGGTGCTGCGGAAGCAACGACAGTGCCATTGCAGATCGTTGGCTTCGGTTTTGGCGCCAGTTTTGTGGCGCTGTTTGCTCAGCTTGGCGGCGGTATCTTCACCAAAGCTGCGGATGTCGGCGCCGATCTGATCGGCAAAGTTGAATCCGGTCTGCCCGAAGATGATCCTCGTAACCCGGCCGTGATTTCCGACCTTGTCGGTGACAACGTCGGTGACTGCGCCGGTCGTGGCGCTGATCTATTCGAGTCAATATCGGCGGAGAATATCGGCGCAATGATTCTCGGCATGGCTCTCTGGCCGCTGTTCGGTTTGTACGGTATTCTCTTCCCGCTGGTCGCGCGTGCTTTCGGTCTTATCGCGACGATGGTTGGCGTGATGGTCGTCAAGATCAAAGAAGACGAAGACCCGATGAAGGGACTCAATCGCGGATACTTTGTTACGACCGTTCTGGCGATGATCGGTTTCTATATTTCGGTTTACTTCCTGCTGGGCAACAATATCTGGTTTTTCTTTGCCGGTGTCGTAGGTCTGATCACCGCGCTGGCGTTTGTGTTCGTTACGCAGTACTACACCGAGTATCGTTATCGTCCGGTCAAAAGCATTGCTGAGGCATCGAAAACCGGCGCGGCAACCAATATCATAATGGGTTACTCGGTCAGTATGGAATG
>JAPLUP010000107.1 GCA_026397575.1 Candidatus Zixiibacteriota bacterium | reverse complement strand
CCGCAGGAGGCAGTCGAGCCGTTAGACCGCTGCGTCAACCTGCACCCGACCTTTGCCGACAACCACACTAATCTTGGCGAGGCGTTCCTGGCTGTCGGGTCCTGTAAGCGGGCGATGATTGAGTTTGACGAAGCGATTAGTCTGAATCTGTATTACGGCGAAGCATATTTCAATAAAGCGCTGACGTATGTGCTCAATGCCATTCGACGCGAGGACTTCAAGCTGTTCTCCGAGCATGCCGGCAAGACGCTGGAGATGCTGGAACGCGCGGTGATCATCTGTCCTGAGTATCAGGATCAGACATTTGGAGAGGGCAAAGCGCTGTTTGAACAAGGCGACCTTGAGGCGGCGTTTCACAAATTACTGTATGTTCGCGAGCAGCGCAAAGAGAGACGTAATCGTGAGTTTTCGGACGTCTACCTGCGCTTTTTACTGAGCGCTGACAGGATCGACGATCGCGTGCTGTCGCGCCGGATCAAACAGCTTAAGGATGCGATCAGCAAGAACCCGCATTATCCGGACCTGCACTATGAGTTGGCCGTCGCCTACACGCTGATGGGGCGCTTCATTCACTCCAAGGCGATACAGGAATATCAAGAAGCGCTGAAGATCAATCCACAGTTCGAGCGCGCCAAGAAGAATCTGAAGTTGGCGGAAAACGAATTTCGCGGCTTTGACGCATTGGTCAAAGTGATTACGAAAGGGTAGCCCGGTGGCAAAAGAAGCACGCGGACCCATATTCGACTACTATCACCCCGAATCGGTCGTGGCGACCGAGTTTCGCCGCCTTCTGCACAATATCACGCGGTCGATCGACGGAATCGAACGCAAATCGTTTCTTGTTACTTCGGCGATGCTGTCAGAGGGGAAGTCGACCGTGGCGGCTTACCTGGCGATCACCGCCGCCGTATACAAGAAACGCAAGACCATTTTGATTGATTGCGATCTGCGGCGCCCGACGATACACAAGCTCTTCAACCTGCCGGTCGAGAAGGGCATCACCGACCTGATCGACGGCTCGATTAAGGTCGAGGACGCTTTTAAGAGCACGCCCATGAAGCATCTCTGGGTGGTCACAGCCGGCACCATGAAGGACAATCCGACCGAGTTGTTTGAGGGCGATTCGGTGAAGAAGGCGATTGAACAGATCAAGTTCTATTTCGATCTGCTATTTGTCGACTGCGCTCCCGTGATTCCGGTATCCGATCCGGTAGTGCTGGCGCCCGAACTCGATGGTTTGCTGCTCGTGGTTAAGGCTGGTTCGACGCAGCTGAGTGTAATCAAACGCGCCTGTGACATCATTAGCAAGTCAGAGTCGCATGTCGTTGGCGTTGTGCTTAACAACGTGCAAGGGGTACTGCCTTACCACTACAATCACAGGTACTACGGATATCAGTACGCTGCCAAGAAGCGATAAACCGTCATGAAGAACATCTTGACAATAGACGTGGAAGAGCACTTCCAGGTCGAAGCATTCTATCACCTCATTCCGCGTTCATCTTGGGATCAACGTCAGAGCCGCCTGACAATGAACATGATGCGCCTGCTGGACATGTTCGACGAATACGGCGCCCGAGCGACTTTTTTCGTACTCGGTTGGATCGCGGACAAGTATCCCAATTTGGTGGGAATGATCAAGGCGCGTGGGCATGAACTGGCAACCCACGGCTATTGTCATGAATCGTTGAGACGGATGAATGAGAGTGAGTTCAAGTCGGATCTGCTGCGATCGGTGGACGCAATCGGCAAGGCGACGGGAGTCAAAGCGCGCGGGTTTCGGGCGCCGACATTTTCGGCCGACCGCAAAGTCGAATGGATATGGGAGACACTCTTGGCCTGCGGGATCGAGTACGATTCCAGCATTTTCCCGATCTACCACGACCTGTACGGCGATCCACGCGCCCCACGCTTTCCATATTTTGTCAACAGCGACAGCGGATCAATTCTGGAAATTCCACCAACGACATATTCCGTCTTCGGGCGATTGTTGCCTGCCTGCGGTGGTGGCAGCTTTCGTCTATTTCCTTATTGGTACACAAAACGCGCGATACAGGCGTACAATCAGCGTGGTTACCCGGCGATGATCTACCTGCATCCGTGGGAGATTGATCCGAATCAGCCGCGAGAAGCCGCCAGTATGAAGAGCCGAATCCGGCATTACACAAATCTGCACACGGTCGAGCGCAAGTTGCGACGCCTGCTGGCCAGCTACGAATTCGGGCCTGTCTGTGATATCTATCCACACGCTGCCAGAAACAACGTGTCCTCTGGAAGCCAAGGTTGAGCTGATGAACAAATCCAAAGTGGCTGTGTTGAAAACGACTCCCGAAACGGTGATCGCCGACTATGCCAAACTAATGGATCTCGCCGACTACTCACGGCATTTGAACAAAGGCAACGACCTGATTCTCAAACTGAATCTGTCGTGGACGAAGTATTTCCCGGCCTGTTCAAGTCAGCCGTGGCAGGTGGAAGGGGTAGTGGCGAAGTTGATAGGGGACGGTTTCGCTCCGAACCGCGTGCTGCCCGTCGAAAATAAGACGGTTGTAACCAATCCCCGCAAAGGCGCCGCCAACAATCTGTGGTTGCCGATTCTTGATCAGTATCAACTCGAATTCAAGCCGCTTCCTGAGCAGGAGTGGATTGTTTATAAGTTCAAGTCAAAGCTGCTGAAGCTGAACGACATC
>JAPLUP010000699.1 GCA_026397575.1 Candidatus Zixiibacteriota bacterium | reverse complement strand
AAGTGGTGGGAATGCGGGTGCTGGCGTTCTATTTTGTGACGTGGAATCTGTATGGCGTCAGTTTCTACTTGTTTCTGCAGTCGATTCTTCCGGGAGTTGAGTTCAATCTGGTGGAGATTATTGGCGCTTGGGCACTTGCGTATCTGGTTGGCTACTGGGCGATAATCCTGCCGGCGGGAATCGGTGCGCGTGAGGCAATCTTGATGTTACTGCTGACACCAATCGTCGGAGGTGATCGCGCCGGTGTCGCCGTCATCGGGGCCAGAGTTTGGTCGATGCTGGGGGAATTGATAGGTACCGTGCTGGCTTGGAGAGTGAAGTAGCCAAGAAGCTCACCACGGAGGGTGATATATCGCCTCAGCGGACGTTTCGGTAATGATATGATTTAGGGATCGGATATAAAATGGTAAAACGCAAAGCGCAGACACAAAGCACTTCGTTAAAGGCATTTGACTTCGTCAAACAGATCGAGGAGCATCCCCGGTTCTTCTGGTATTATGCCGCCGCTACTTTGGTCTTCGTCGTTGTTCTGTTCAACAAGTTCATCTTCTCAAACGCGATGCTCTATGGTTCGGACACGATTAATGCGGGAGTCTATTTCCGCGAGTTTATGGTCGATTACTACAAGGCACACGGCAGCGTACCGATGTGGAGTCCCTACATCTTCTGCGGCATGCCGTTCGTCGACGCGTTTCACGGCGACATTTTCTACCTACCGACATTTGTCCTCAAGATGCTTCTCCCGCTGCATCGGGCGCTTGGCTGGGGACTGATTCTGCATATCTATTCAGCCGGACTCTTCGCCTATCTCTGTGCACGCGGTTTCGGCCTGTCGAAAGTCGCGTCTGCGTTTGTATCGCTGGTAGCACCGGGACACGATGGCAAAATTTTTGTTACGACACTCTTTCCTCTGGCCTTTCACTTTCTCAATCGCGGGACGACGACGTTTCGGCTCAAGTGGTTTCTACTGCTCGGACTAACGATTGCTTTGATTATTCTTACGCCACACCCCCAGATGGCGTATTTCACTCTTTGGGCGCTCGCCGGGTTCTTCGTTTACCGATTGGTCTTTATGTTCCGCGACAAAATCGGCGCAGTCAAGATGGCACTGACTACCGTCATGTTTGTTCTCGCTGTTGTCATTGGGCTGTTTGGCTCGGCAATCCAATTCTATCCGGGGTACAAATACATTCAGGAGTATTCACCCCGTGCGGGGACGGGAGCCGAAGGGCGTGGCGGCTGGGAATGGGCAACGTCGTGGTCGCTTCATTTGGAGGAGTTGGTCGGGCAGTTCGTTCCCTTTTTCGCGGGCGTAAGCATTAATGACCCGGAATCAAAAGGCGGTTATTGGGGAAGGAATGCATTCAAGGACAATACTGAATACACCGGCTTCTTCCCGATATTGATCGGCATCGTCGGCATAGCTCTCTGGCGGCGTCGAGAAACCTGGTTCTTTGTGGGCATGGCCGCCTTTGCGTTAGTTTATGCTCTCGGAGCTACCACGCCCCTGTTCTACATTTTCTATGCGATCATACCAAACGTCGGCAAGCTGCGGGCGCCGTCGATGATTATGTTCCTGTTTAGTTTTTCGTTTGCGATGTTGGCCGCGTTTGGAATCGACGCCCTGATCAGACTCCGCAACGAAGCCAAGACGCGCGTCACGCAGAAACTGCACAAGGCACTACTGATCACGGCTTCGTCGCTGACCGTCTTGGCGCTGCTGTTTACGGCTGCCGGTAAGCCGTTGCTGTCGGTCTACACTTCGATCTTCTACTCAGGGATCGAGGCGAGAAACATCCAAATGATGGAAGGCAATATTCCGACAATTGTGATGAGTCTCTGGCTGATCGCCCTGCTTTGCTGGGCGGCGACTTACCTGATACGTGGCTACGTCACCGGTACGGCGGGTCGCGTGGCGCTCTTTGCCTTGATCTTTATCAGCCTGACCGATCTCTGGCGGGTTGATTTCCGATTTATCGATACCGTTGATTACAACCGCTATTTTCCCCACTCACCAGTCGTTGACAAACTGAAGGCAGAGAAGGAACCGTTTCGAGTTATGGATCTGACTCGTAAGACATTCCAGTCCAAGAATTACTTTGCGCTCAACGGTATCGAGCAGTTGGTCGGTTATCATGGCGCTCAGTTGAAGACCTTTGACGAGTTCATTGGGGGCCTGACTTACTCCCGACTGCGAGGGAACAGAGAAATCAATCTCCGACCGTTCCAACTTACCGGCACCAAGTATATTATTC
>JAPLUP010000046.1 GCA_026397575.1 Candidatus Zixiibacteriota bacterium | reverse complement strand
TTAGTAATCTTTTCGGAACATCTCGCTAATTACTTCACTCATTTGCGCTTCGAAAGATCGGAAAGTTCAGGTTTGGCTACTTTTAGTTGTCGTGGCGGTTCAGCACGCGGAGTATCGACGGGCGCCGCACCCGGAGTTGTGCCGATGGTCAGTGTGTGTTCCGGTTGCGAAATGATTTCCAGTCGCTTTGCAAGATGCTCATAGAGCAGCTTACCGACACCGAGCATCCCTTTTTTCGCGAGCTGTTGCGACACGGACTCATCAGCCATCGACAACATGATGTCTTTTCCGAAACCGTCCTCTGCCTTTGTGAACGAAGTTGATCGCATGCTCTTCATTAGTTGAGCGATGAAAATTGCCTCAAAGGCCTGCGTCGTTTTCTTGAGTTTAAGCCGACGTTGCTCCGATTCATTAAGAACCTGCTGTTTGTGCTGGACAGGCAGAGGCGACGAATCGGTCCTCAGCGAAATCATAACACGACCAGTTCGGCGCGGAGCGCGCCGGCCTGCTTAATAGCTTGAAAGATGGCAATGATGTCGCGTGGCGTCGCGCCAATCGCGTTCAGCGCAGCAGCGATTTCGGAGACATTTGTGCGCTCATCGAAGTACACGACGCGCGCTTGTTCTTCAGTAACATTGATATGGGTATCCGTGGTCTCTTTGGTCACGCCCTGCGAGAACGGCTGGGGCTGACTGATGACCGGAACCGACTTGATCTCGATGGTGATATTGCCATGCGCCAAAGCGACCGGCGCAATACTGACATGCTCCCCGGCAACAATCGTACCGGTTTTTTCATTGATTACGACCCGCGCTTTCGCGTCCGGATTGACCAGCAGATTCTCGATTTGAGAGATGAACTGCACCTTGTCATCCTGCGAAGCCAATGCCGAGGGAACCTTCAGCGCAATTCCGGCATCGTCGGCAGTCGTCGCGCTCCCCGGAAAACGGTCGTTGATTGATTCTTTGATACGCTGGGCAGTAGTATAGTCGGGACTATACAGCGACAACTTGACGACACCCGGTGATATATCAAATTGGGGTGGCTCGCGTTCAATCGTTGCACCGTTGGGCACACGTCCCACGAGAGTGTAGTTACTGACAATCTTGTTGCCGCCAACCTGTACGTTAAAGCCACCAATGGATACTGATCCCTGGGAATAGCCGTAGATTACCCCCTGTCGATCACTCATCGGCGTCATAACCAAAGTCCCGCCTTCGAGTGTCGAAGCGTCGCCTATCGAAGAGACGGTGACGTCCAATTTATCGCCCAGTTTGGCATTGGCGGGAATCTTGGTCGTCACCAACACGGCTGCTACGTTCTTAATCTTGACTTTGTCGATCGGCACGGTCACGCCCATTCGTTGCAGCATATTCGTCACCGACTGGACGGTGAACTGCGCGCCTTTGCCGTCACCGGTGCCATTCAACCCGATCACCAGGCCGTAACCCATCACATCGGTTTCCCCCGTTTGATTGATGCGGGCAATGTCCTTGATGCGAACGTCCGCATATGCCTTCATCAACGAGATGATATTCACCAGCACGAAGATGATGACTGCCAAGATAATCAGCCGTATCAAACGCATCGGTTACCTGCCTGTCTAAAAGATCCAGTTGAGTGCACGGGTAATCAAACCGGGCTTCGAACCGTCCGCACCCGGACCCTTGCCGGTGTAAACGATTTGAGCTTCGGCGATATTGTAGGAATCAAGTGTGTTGTCGGGATTGATGTCGGCCCGGCGGACGATGCCGGTTAACGTCATCGTCTGGTGGTCCGAGTTGATCGTGACTACGCGCGAACCTTGAATTACGAGATCGCCGTTG
>JAPLUP010000573.1 GCA_026397575.1 Candidatus Zixiibacteriota bacterium | reverse complement strand
ATGTCGCATCCCTTGCCAAGGCCACCAACGGTTGCGCTCGCAGCCTGCAAAAAAACCACTCACTTCTTCGCGCCTTCATCCAACACTCCCCTCTTTCTTTATGCCCCTAATAGGACATTACTTATGCATGAATCAATAGTCAGCAAAACCAGCGTTCTTCTTGGCACGATTTCATGTACTTTGAAGCGGTATCGTGGTGTCGCATTCATCGTTTGGACATGTCTATGGAAGAAATGATCTGCTTCTAAATCAGAGGGGTCTCAGCCAATCAGAATATCGACTTACTTCGCCCTGGGTGACTGCGGTCAGCAATTCTGAAATCTTCTTGGCGATACTGTTGACATTAGTCAGGTTGAACCTACGCTTTTCTATCTGCCGCGCATAGTTTATCCCGGAACCGGTGCCGCAAAAAAAGACCTCGTCAGATTCAAGAAGTCGCGCGGGACGATACTTTCCTTCGACCACTCCGATTCCAAGTTCTGTGTTTGCAAGTTGCATAACGCTCTTACGCGTGATCCCACCTAGAGGACCACAGGCCAACGACGGCGTGAGTAGTTTGCCGTCCTCGACAAAGAAGAGATTCATAACACTTGCTTCAGAAACATAACCATTCGTTGAAAGGAGAATGCCAACGTCATAACCCTTGTTCGTCGCTTCTCTCTGACTGAAAAAGGAGAGCACGTAGTTGCCGGTGATCTTGACACTATAAGTCCCGTCAACAGGACGGCGCTGGGAGACGAAGCAGCAGCAATATTCGTTGGCGGAACTGTGTGGGACTGGTTGCGTGAATATCGAAACCGCGTATCCCGACGGCTTGAAAAGCCCAACACCCTTCTGACTCCGGAAGACTATCGGGCGGATGTAAACATCGCTCCGATCATTATTCTTTCTGATCAAAGTGGCTATGATATTAACAAACTCGTCGAGAGACATCTCAAAATCGATATCAAGCATGGAAGTACTCTGTTTGAGACGCCGGTAGTGCTCCTCCGGACGGAACAGAAACCATTTGCTTCGCTCTCTCGAATAGAACGCTTTCATACCTTCGAATGCGGCAGTTCCGTAGTTGAACGCCTGCACCATTGTGGAGACATTGTTCTTAGCAATCGACAGGAAACGTCCGTCCGTATAGAGATATTTCATGTTGTCGCCTCTTCATAGTCTCGTGAGGATGTTTTGCAGATGCTACAACTCTTAGGTCTCATCAACGGCACATCCTGTTTGCTTCAGAATCTCGTAAAATTCAGGGAAAGAGACTTTGGCCGCATTTGCGTCTTTGATCGTGGTTTCGCCGCGGGCGATTAGTCCGGCGATTGCCATAGTCATTTCCAGACGATGGTCACCAAACGACTCGACCGTCGCTCCTCTGAGCGCGGTATTACCATTAATGTGAAGTCCATCGGGGACTTCGGTGATGTCAGCTCCCATCTTATTAAGTTGACTGGCGACTCCGTGTAATCTATCGCTTTCCTTGACACGGAGTTCTTCCGCACCGCTGATAACCGTCTTTCCTTCGGCTTGCGTCGCCGCCAGAGCCAGTACGGGGATTTCGTCGATCAGGGAAGGAATCAGATCCCGCTCGATCCTGATTCCTTTCAATTGCGTCGAACGCACATTGATGTCTCCAAACGGTTCATCGTTCCTGATACCGCGCTCCAGAATTTCAATATCGGCGCCCATTTCAGCCAAAACGTCAAGCGCTCCCATACGGGTTCGATTAAGTCCGATGTTTCTGATCTCAAGGTGCGACTCTGGCAATAGCAATCCTGCAACAATGAAGAACATCGCGGAGGATATATCCCCGGGTACAAAAATAGGTTTCGCTCTCAAACTGCTCGGCCGAAGGGAAATTGTGCTGCCTGAGACGGTGAGTTCGGCTCCCAGATAGCGAAGCATTCGCTCGGAATGGTCTCGAGTCGGGATCAATTCAAGAATGGTTGAGGTTTCGCTGCTGTAAAGAGAGGCGATGAGTATAGCCGTCTTTACCTGAGCACTGGCAACGGGCAAAGTGAGATCGATGGAATTCAATTTGCGACCGGAGATTGTTATCGGAGCCAGTGTGTCACCCTTTCGGGCCAGAATGACGGCCCCCATCTGTCTCAGCGGGTCAATTACTCTCTTCATAGGGCGACTTTTCAGAGAATCGTCGCCGGTCAGAATTGTATAAAACGGTTGACCCGCCGCCAGACCGGCCAGAAGCCGAATTGTCGTGCCGGAATTGCGCGCATCCAGAATGTCCTTTGGTTCTTGCAGCCCCATCAGACCTTTTCCCTTTATGATTAAATTCGTTCCGGATGATGTCATTTCGACGCCCAACGCCTTTAGGCAATCTATTGTGGCGGCACAATCATCGGCAGTGGAAAGATTCTCGATCAACACTTCTCCCTCGCACAACGATCCAAAAATCAGAGCCCGGTGCGTTATGGACTTATCACCGGGAACTTCAACTACCCCGGAGATCTTTCCGCCCGGATGTATAATTCTATCCATTGTGCACCTTGGCTGCCACTTTGTTTGCCCTGGCGATCAATCTTTTCAACGGCAAATCATCACCATTGAGTATTAGTCTCTGCATATACTTGAGTTGTTCAATCATCAGATCAATGTTGCTTGCGACATTAGCACGGTTGGTTGACAGCATATCGAAAGTGAGCTCCGGCGATGACATGGCTACCCGGACGGCGCTCTTGAGACCTCCGCCTGCCAAATTCCAAACTTCGGGCATTCTCTTGGATTGCGAGGCCGTGAGTTCTGGAAGACTCAGTGCAATGAGATAGGGTTGATTGATGGTCAGTGCGTTGTAGCGGT
>JAPLUP010000261.1 GCA_026397575.1 Candidatus Zixiibacteriota bacterium | reverse complement strand
AGCGCTGATCTTGGTGACACCGTCCACGAGTTGTGCAATCTCGGGGGAGAATTCTTTCGCGATGTCCTCGATCTTGACCTCGCTGTCTTCAACTACATCGTGCAGCAATCCGGCCGCGACCGTAGCGCCGTCGAGATGCTGCTCAGCGAGAACGAATGCAACATTGAGAGCATGTTCGACGTATGGCTCGCCGGATTTGCGTTTCTGCCCCTTATGTGCCCAGTTGGAGAACTCGAACGCTTTGCGGACAACCGGAATGGTGATATTGGCGTTCATCGCCTCGACATGGATAATGAACTCGGCGAGGTTCATCTCTCCTGGCGGCAGGTGATACTTGGTTAGGTCGTTGGACACGCTGGGAAACACCTTATCGACTCCGCACGGGTTTTACTGCTTCCTTAATCTAATATCGGCTTGCAGTTTCGACAAAATGAAAGCTAACACATTCTCAACTTTGATTCCGTCCATTGAGCTCCCGGTTTGCCCCTCATTAGGAGTTACCTCCGGAACAAAGAGCTTGTTTGCGCCCCCGCGCGGTCCCCAGCGTACCGGGGACAAAGCGGCCACTGGCGGGTAGATGCCAACCGCGAAAGTCCCGACAGCCGTGGCGATATGGATTGGCCCGGTACTGGACGTGACCACCATCGCCGTAGCCTTGATTAGACCCTTCAATTGACGCAAGTCAGTCTCTCCGGCGACATTGACAACGCCGCCTAGGCTGCCCGTGAAGAAGCTGCCGAGCCGCTGGCGCTCCTGCTGCGAACCGGTAATCAATACTGTGACACTTGACGCTGCCAGTCCCTGCACCAAGGACACATAGTTTTCCAGCTTCCAATTCGGCGCCGATCCACGCGAAAATGGATGCACGATGACATACGGTCCACCGAAATTCACGCCATGCTTGGTCAATAGCGCCTGCGCCGAACAAATCTCCTGCTCCAGCACGGCAAGATGCGGCTCATGACGCGGAAGTCCCGGAAATGCGGATTCCACCAGTTCGTAGTTCAGGTCAAGTTCGTGCTTACCGGAATGCTTGCGGTGTAACTTGACCCGCTCGTTGAGCAAGAGACTGTAACTCCGATAGCCGGTTCCAATTCGTCTACTGATACGCGCCATCCGTGCCGCCAGCGCCAGCGAAAAGCGTGGGTAGAAAAATGCGACCGCATCGAAGTCGCCGGCTTTCAGCAGATGGCTCAGTTCTCTGACCTCTACATAGCTGCCCAATTCCCGACCGGGAATCGTCATGACACCGTCAATGTATTCCTCCCCCTCCAGAAGCTGCTCCGTGTATTCCGATACCAGCATCGTGATGTGATAATCCGGATAAGCTTCTTTGATTGAGCGCGCTACCGGCAGTGTGAGTATCAGATCACCGATGGCATCTGTGCGGCTCAGCAGTATTCTTTTCATCGCCGCTGCCGTTCCCAGAGTTTGGCATATTTGCAGAGAACATGAAATGACGACAGAAGCGCCAGTATCAATCCTTGGATACCGTCGCGGAAACCGCTCTTGAGAAGATACATCTTGACG
>JAPLUP010000595.1 GCA_026397575.1 Candidatus Zixiibacteriota bacterium | reverse complement strand
GCTGTCTACCTAATCAGCTTTATCTTCTCGGGTGGTCCGGCGCCGAATCCGTCCAAAGCTGGTGATGCCAACTGTGACAACGCCGTCGATATCTCGGACGCCGTCTACTTGATCACGTTCATTTTCTCGGGCGGTTCGCAGCCGTGCTGCACCTACTAATAGGATGCTAAAGACTCACACCCCACACAGGGTGTGACTCGTCAAAATAACCAACGCCCTTGAGCCGATTGCGGTTCGGGGGCGTTCCTCTGTGGGGAGCGTTGAAAAAGTGGCTTACAATTATCGCGGGCAAAGTGATCTCAGAAATGCTAAATCAGAACGCCTGCGAGTCCTCCGTCGCGCTCGCAACAGCGACTGCAATGGTTTTTCAACAGCCCCGTTATGCGTATTTCAACTTTGCCACTCAACATCCATAAAGAAACGGGTCAGATCGGCCTTTGCCGACCGGACACACAAGTTTCCGTTATGGGCTCAGCATAGCGTTATGGCGCCTTCGCCAGACGTTCTCAATTCAAAAGCGCATCGCTTCCAACCGCTTGATTCTCTCTTCCATCGGCGGATGTGTGCTAAACAGACTCATGAGTCCCCTGCCAGTCAAAGGATTGACGATGAACATGTGCGCTGTTGCCGGAGTTGCCTGCATCGGTATTCGCTCAGCGCCGCGTTGCAGCTTGGCCAATGCGGACGATAAATCACGTGGGTTACCATGAAATCGCGCGCCATCTTCATCGGCAAGATATTCCCGCGATCGCGAGATCGCCATCTG
Source organism: Candidatus Zixiibacteriota bacterium (assembly GCA_026397575.1). Lineage (GTDB taxonomy): Bacteria > Zixibacteria > MSB-5A5 > CAIYYT01 > CAIYYT01 > CAIYYT01. Next base: position 4,499 of record JAPLUP010000595.1, on the reverse strand, counting down.
TATCAACAACGCTGCAATCGGCGCCACTATCGCCATCGCCAGCAATCCGAGACCACCCCCGCCGCGTTCATTGTCCGATCGGCCACCGCCAAAGATCGCCGCCCACTGCGCCATGTGCGCCAGTATGGAAATCGCTCCCGCAAACACAGCCGCAATAGTGCCGATCAGAATATCCCGATGCTTGACATGAGCCAGTTCATGACCCAGCACACCCCGCAACTCGTTTTCGGTCAGTATATTCATGATACCTCTCGTCACTGCTACCGCTGCGTGCTCCGGATTGCGGCCGGTGGCAAAAGCATTGGGCGTATCGGTCGGTATCAGATAGACCTTTGGCATTGGCAAACCAGCGCGCTGCGACAGATCACGCACAACTGCAAACAGCCGCGGCGAGTCCGACTCGGTAATCTCCTCTGCCTTGTACATCTTCAGAACGATCTTGTCGGAAAACCAGTAGCTGACCAGATTCATGCCCAGGGCAAAAATGAAGGCGATCATCATTCCCCCGTTACCCCCGATCGTGTAACCGATAAACACGGCAAGTACCATCAACAGAGTCATCAAGAATGTCGTTTTCAGTGCGTTCATTATCTAATCTCCATCATAGTTACTTCTACCTTGCCGTCCGGCACAGACAACCCAAACTTCGCGATTATCTGACCCGGACAAGTTACTCTCGCTTAGGCACTCAGGCAACCGTTTCCGGCGCTACCCGGACCTCGTTTCTCGGCAGGACGAGCTTGCCCCGTCCGCCTTTTCTCCCTGTGTTTAACGAATTGGCGGGAATGCAGTTCCACAAATCGGACGACCGAACAAACATGTTGTCCTATCTTGGTTTCGGCTCCCCAACGCTGGGTAGCTGGTAATCAGGGCTGCATAAGTCCACTAACGCTGACGAAGAAATCCCTTGCATTTGTGGGAGGATTAGTTATGTTTATTTTGTTCAAGGTTAACACTACGTCACAGTCGTTTCGTTGAGAGTAATACCGAGCTGCATATCGAACCCTCGTTAGCGTTGTAGACGAACCAAAACCACCTGTTCACTGGAGGACCTATGTCTAAACGCACTTCTTTTTCGCACCGACCGAGTCTGTCTCTGGCGCTGGTGCGCACGTTTATCTGTACCGTTTTGCTTTTGCTGCCCACTTCTGTCCGGGCCCAAACTACACCCTATATTGGATTCGGCGGGTTTGCCGGTTATCCCGGGCAGTTTGTCACGCACTGGATTGAGCTGAGTCATGGGACAGGCCCGATCGCAATTGGTGGATTTGACTTTTTAATCGGCTACGATTCTCAGGTACTGTCGCTCACTGAAGCGCTGCCGGGAAGCGCAATCAACGACTGCGGTTGGGAGTATTTTACCTACCGTTCGTCGGTCAACAGCGACTGCACCGACTCCTGTCCTTCGAGCCTGCTCAGGTTGGTTGGTATCGCCGACATGAACAACGGCAATGTCCATCCGAGCTGTTACACACTCGGCGACGGCGCCAGACTCGCGTACATAACTTTTCATGTAGCACCCAATGCGAGTTATACCTCGCTCACTCCGCTTTCTTTCTACTGGAAAGACTGTAGTGACAACGTATTGTCCTCTGTCGCTGGTGATTCCATTTATCTCGCCAAGTTGGTATATGGCTACGACTACTTGTACGATACGCTACCTTTGCCGACGCCAAGCACGTTGCCGAGTTGGAATGGTACGCCGGAAAGCTGTGTCAGCATGCCCGGCAAGACAGCGGTGCGGTACGTGAACTATCGTGACGGGGCCGTATGGATCCATCCGCCGCTGGTTAGTCGCGGCGACCTGAATCTGAATATGGTTTCCAACGAAATCGCCGACCTTGTACTGTTCTTGAAGTACTTTCTCTATGGCATCTCCGTCTTTGATCCGATAAACTGGCGACAGCAGGCCGCACAGAGTGATGTCAACGCTGACGGAATCGAGCTGACCCTCCGGGACGCGGTTTATTTGCAAAGGATTATAATGGGCGAAGTCCCACCTAATCCCAAAAGCAATATTGAGTCGCTCAATGCCACGTTCGTTCAGGATACGACCGCCAGGAAGATCACGGTCAATTGTAGTCGAAACCTTGCCGGCGTTCTTCTTCGATTTCAGGGACTGGTAGAACCAACTCTGCAATGGCCTGTCTGGACTTGGACCTGGGGACAGGATACGCTCCGGAACACGACGACTGTCGTCGTCCTTAGCCCGGACAAGGATTCCTGCGGTTGCGGCACCGTCGTTACATACTCTGGGGACGGTACTCTGGTTTATGCGGACGCAGCCGACTGGTTTGATTCGGAGGTCAAAACAAATATTGTCAAGACTGGCGTAACTCCAACCTACGGAGATGTCAACGGCTCAGGTCGTATCAATGTCGCTGACGTCATCTATCTGGTTGTCTACATATTCCAGGGAGGCGGCTACCCGATCGACCCCTATCATGGCGACATGGATTGTGACGGTGACTGCAACATTGGCGACGCAGTTTATCTCCTGAACTACATCTTTGCTTCCGGACCCGCCCCCTGCGGCAATCGGTGACACAGCGATCCTGACGGTCATCACTTCAGCAAAGGCATCACACCAAGTGTGATGCCTTTGTTTGCCCATAAGTTCAAGTGCGGAACAGCGCCCTGGCCATGAATTGCTTGGAGATTATCCCGTTTGTCCGTTTGTCAGGTGCTGGATCTCATCAATCACGTCGCTCGATGGCACAATAATGTGCGCCAGCGCATGTTGAAGGACGTCATCAACGGTCTTTATTGGTATAAACTCCAGCCCGGCCTTCACTTCTGGAGGTATCTCGGTCAAGTCTTTGGTATTGCCTTCAGGGAATGCCACCCGTTTGATCCCTCCACGGTAGGCGGCCAAGCTCTTCTCCTTGAGACCCCCGATCGGCAGTACCCGCCCTTTCAGGGTCACTTCACCAGTCATCGCGATGTCAGGATAGACTGGCAATCCGGTGAATAGCGAAATTAGAGCTACGGTGACCGCGACCCCTGCGGACGGTCCGTCTTTGGGAATGGCGCCCTCCGGAAAATGAATGTGAACATCAACAGTCTCAAAGACTTCCGGGTCGATTCCCAAGATGTCGGCTTTGGAGCGTACGTATGAATAGGCGGCTTCTACCGACTCCTCCATAACAGACCCCAGTTGACCGGTCACCATCACCTTTCCCGAACCCCTCATCTTTGTGGTCTCGATAAACAGAAGGTCTCCTCCCGCAGGTGTCCAAGCCAAGCCCGTAACCATTCCCACCTCCGGTGATCGGCTGGCAACTTCTTGGATGACCATCGGTGGTCCAAGGAGTTCCTCAACCTTCGCCTTGTCTATCTTCTCTCCCTTGATTCTGCCATCCAGAATGCGCACAATTACTTTTCGACAAATTGAGCTGATGTTCCGCTCCAAATTGCGAACTCCAGCCTCATAGGTGTAGCTCGACACTATCTCACTGAGAGCTTCTTCAGTAAACTCAATTTCGCCATCCCGTAGTCCAGTCGCCTCGATCTGTCTTGCTATCAAGTACTTCTGGGCGATCTTGACCTTTTCCATAGGAGTATAGCCCGATATTGTAATCACTTCCATGCGGTCACGCAGTGGTGGCGGAATCATGTCCAGCATGTTGGCGGTCGCTATGAAGAAGACCTTGCTAAGATCAAAAGGCAGATCGAGATACAAGTCGTGGAATGTGAAATTCTGTTCCGGATCAAGCACTTCCAGCATCGCCGAAGACGGATCGCCACGGAAATCTGACCCCATCTTGTCAATCTCGTCAATCATAAACAGTGGGTTATTGAAACCACAGTTTCTAATCTCCTGTATGATCTTGCCTGGCAGCGCTCCGACATACGTCCTCCTATGACCTCTAATCTCCGCTTCATCGTGCATCCCACCTACCGAAATCCGGACGAACTTCCTACCCAAAGCGCGAGCTATAGACCTGCCCAAAGAGGTCTTACCAACTCCCGGAGGGCCGGCAAAACAGAGTATCGGACCATGGGGGTTCTCCTTCCGATGCCGAGTCGCCAGAAACTCCAATATCCGTTCCTTCACCTTTTCCAAACCATAGTGGTCAGCTTCAAGGATTTCCCGCGCTTGCTGTATGTCAACATTGTCGGTAGATGACTTCTTCCAAGGCAGGTCAACTATCCAGTCGAGATAGGTTCGAACAACGTTATACTCCGCGGACATTGGTGACATATTACTCAGCCGTTCCAGCTCTCGATCGGCGGCGCTTCGTGCACCCTCTGGCAAGTCGGCTTCAGCCAGCTTCTTCCTGACCTCTTGTAGTTCCTCGCCTGCCCCCTCCCCCTCGCCCAACGCCTTCTTGATAGCATCCAATTGCTGACGCAAATAGAACTGACGTTGGCTCTTGTCAACATCGACCTGCACCTGTCGGGCAACTTCAGCGGAAACCTGCAGCTTTTGCAATTCGGCAGTCATTAGGCGGATTAGACGGTCATAGCGCTCGCTAAGGTCAACGGCCGCAACCAAA
>JAPLUP010000253.1 GCA_026397575.1 Candidatus Zixiibacteriota bacterium | reverse complement strand
CGTCCGCCGGAAAATTTGAGCGTAGTCAACTCTGTCTCAAAACGCTCGCTGCTAACCCTGTCAACGCGATCCTGCTGAGCCAGCACCATGCTCGAACAAAGCGCGACCGTCAGAAATACGGAAATCAATCGCTGTATCATGCTCTTAGGAATACGGGTTCCGGCGCTATTTAGTTTCATATCAACTCCAGTTTCGTGGCAATCTGATGGATGGCAATGGCCGCGGCGGCAGCGGCGTTTAGCGATTCGACTGCGTCAACGGTTCTGATGCGAAACAGTCGCCGGCTCGCCTGCCGGGCGATCGGGCTTAGACCAGTCGCTTCCGAGCCTATGGCCAGACACACTTTTCCTGCCAGGGTTGTTGTCTCGAGCGTCGTTGTGGCTTCAGGCGCACTGCCAAGCAATTCGATGTCGTTGGCAGAAAGTCTGTCAAAAAAACGTTTCGGGTCACTGACAGGCAACAATCTCAGACGAAAGACCATACCTGCGGAAGCGCGAATGACTTTGGGATTATAGAAATCAACAGTAGTTGGTGACGCCGTTACGAGGTCGACAGCAAAGGCCGCTGCCGTGCGCAGGATTGTGCCGACGTTGCCGGGATCGCTGATGCCGTCAAGATAGAGAACGAATCGAGCATTGGTGAGTGCCCGATCGTCAGCTTGCCTCAGATCAGTTTTGATAGCAGCCAAGAAGCCTTGTGAGTTTACGGTGTCGGATAACTTGGCAAAACGCCTGGTATCGCACTCGAAGATCGTCAGATCGCGGTCGGCAAGTCCTCTCAGGAATTCCTCGGCCTCGATTGTCAGGTTACGTGGCGAGACCACGACATAATCGGGGATCACGCCGGAATCAAGCATAGCGCCAATCGCGCGAACACCCTCGACAATTGTCTTGCCCGTTTTGCGACGACCATGCCGCGCCGAAATAGCTGTGAGTTCGCGTTCTTTGGCCAGCGACAGTTTGTCCATGTCGAATGATAGAGAGCTACTCAATGAGAGTCAAACTCTTTCCGCTTGAGTTTGAACCTGCACGGTAGTTACTTGCCTGCATGATTCGATCAGCTTACAGGTTCTGGAAGGTGTTGGCTTTTGCCAGCCTGCTGGCGTTCGTTGCGCCTGAGGCCTCATCGCGGGATTTCGAAGTTGACTACGGCAATCTGACACCGGCTGCGCTGAAAGCGGCGTTGACTCAGAACGTCAAAGGCTACCGAACGGGCATCGCCCTTTCCGGAGGTGGCGCGCGCGGATTTGCGCACCTGGGAGTGTTGGAGGAATTAGAGAGAAGCGGCGTGGAGATTGATGTGGTGGCGGGAACATCCATGGGAGGGATTATCTGCGGACTTTATGCCGCGGGAATGACACCCGAGCAGATTGAGAAAACGGCGCTCGGCATTCGTTGGAATGACTTTTTTTCTGATAAGCCACAGCGTGGCTCACAACTATTCACCCGTCGGGCGGAAACAGAAGGTGAGTTGCTTACCATCAGATTCGATGGGTTCAATCCGAAAATACCGACGGCGCTCAGCTCCGGTCAGAAGTTAGTTAATGTGCTGAGTTCACTGACGCTGACCTCGAGCTACTTCTCCAAGGGCGACTTCGCCAATCTCAATCGCAAGCTGGCAGTGGTAGCGACAGACATTGTCACGGGCGAGGAGGTGGTTTTCGAGCGGGGATCAATGATCGAGGCGCTGCGCGCGACAATGGGAGTGCCGTTGGCGTTTACACCGCTTGAGCAGGACGGACGGTTGCTGATGGACGGCGGACTGCTTGAACCGATTCCCACGCACACCGTGCGCAAAATGGGGGCTGACTTTGTGATCGCAGTGGATGTAACATCAGATTTGCTGCCGCTTGGCGAAATCAGCGACGCGATTGACATAGCCGGCCAGGTGGCCACCATACTTTCAGCCGAGGCCAAACGGCGCTTGTTATCCGAGGCAGATTTTGTGGTAACACCCGACCTGTTAGGTTTTAAGGCGACCGCATTCAATATGGGAGATTCGGCTATCGAGCGCGGGAGACGCGCGATGGCGCCGCGGATATTGGAGCTAAGAAGGCGGTTGGAGCAAGTAACAGATACTTGTGCAGTAATCCGATTAGATTCGGTGAAGTTCGAAGGCACCGTACCGGAAAGAGTTGACTCATTTGAGCGCGGCGCCCGAAGCAATTTGATCCGGCTGCAGGGGCAGAGTGTCAGAATAGCGCAAATAAACCAGGCGGCATATGAACTGTTCCGAACCGGCGCTTATGCTAGTGTCCGCTACCGGCTCGATGGGAACACACTTGTGGTGGAGACGGCTCCGTTTGCCTTGATCAAACAGATCAACATCAACGGCAATCAGCTCTATGCCGACTCGACGTTGCTGCGAGTGTCGGGGTTTGGCATCGCGCCAGTCAACTCGGTGGTGCGCCTGCAGGCAGTCTATGACAGTATTCTGGCTTTCTATCGGAGCAATGGTTATGACTTGGCACAGATTAAGGGCGCAAGTCTTGATACGGTCAGGCGAGAATTGGAAATCGTCCTTGATGAAGGACGCATCTCTGGCATCAGCGTTGAAGGTAACGACAAGACTCGCTGGTGGGTGGCAACCAGTTATTTCCCTTTGCACACCGGCGACTTTTACAGCAAGTTTCGCGTTATGCGTGGTGTACAAGACATCTATGCCTCCGGACTATTTGACAATGTCAATCTGCGACTTGAGGAACGGAACGGTGGTGTCTGGATCACGATCCTCGTAAAGGAAAGGAGATTCACTTTCGCTCGCGTGGCCGCAAGATATCACGAAGATTTTCATCCTGAGAGCCTTGTCAAGACGGGATACGCGAATTTGTGGGGGACCGGTAACGAATTGTCCATCAGCGCCCGTTTCTCGGAGCGTCGCAAGCTTTATCAATTACAGTTGCGCGCTGACAGAATCTTTCGCTCGTTTATAACCTATAACATCCGCCTCTACTATGCGAATGACAAAATCGGGCAGTTTCAGGACGGCGAGAAAATCTCCGACCGCACCGACAAGCGCTGGGGAATCAAGCTTGGGGTAGGACAGCAGTTGTGGAAGCGGGGATTGTTTGATGTCACGGCGCGATTTGAGGGAGTAAAGTATCAGTTCGGAGACGAGAAATCGAGCAACGAACGCCGCGTAGCGTCCTTGCAGTCTGGTGTTACTGTCGACACGAGGGACCGCTTCACGTTTCCAACCGCGGGCAGAGTGCTGAAGGGCACACTGGAGATAGCAAGTGATGTGCTTTCCACTGATGAAGTGTTTCGTAAGTTCGAAGGATCAGCCGAGGGATATGTGAAGCTTGCTCGTCGGTTGAATGTGCATCCCAAGCTGGCGCTCGGTCTGTCCCAGAATGGACTGCCGATTTACGACAAGTTTTATCTCGGGGGCAGCCGCAGCTTCAGCGGTTATGCCGCTGATCAACTGGTCGGCGACAAGTACTTCCTGAGCAACTTCGAAGTGCGTTTGGGGCCGGTTTACAGCACCTACTTGTCGTTTCGCTATGATGCCGGACAAGTCTTTGGTCGCTTGGAGGAAGTGCGTGTACAGGGTCTGCGGCACGCTTGGGGTGTGGCGTTGGCATTGGATACGCCGGTGGGACCGCTTTCAATTGGTTACGGTAGCGCGGAAGCCAAATACGACCGACTATACCTCAATTTGGGTTTTGACTTCTAACAGACGGAAGGCAGATCAGCAATTATGAACACATACCGCCCTGCTTCTAAGTACAACTCGAACCGCTCTAACTGGCGGTTATCGGTATTACTCAGCCTGCTGACAACTGCATCTCTGGTGCAGGCGCAATCGATTCCACTTGCGAGTTGGGCCAAATATTCTGATAGCGAGAAAGCAGCGCTCAAAAGCCGTTGGACACTGGAGCAGGTGGATGCTGTCGTGGCTGCGCTCGCAGGCGGGTTGGCGCTCCCCGACTTTGTCGCAAAACTGCCACCGGCAGGC
>JAPLUP010000608.1 GCA_026397575.1 Candidatus Zixiibacteriota bacterium | reverse complement strand
TAGAGCTTGATGCCTCCCTTGCCCGAAAACGAGTTGTCGTCGCACTTCGTCCAGATGAAGCGCAGAAATGTCGAACGACCTTGATATTCCTTTCGCTCACTTACGTAGAAATAGATCCGCGCCAACTCGCCCGGCCCCACTAACGAGCGCGGCTTCGGCGCTTTGTTTCGTGCGTCCTGCTGATCGGCCAGCGCCACCAGTCGGATGAATCCGGCAGCACTGCCTGAATCAGACTGGTCGATCAATCCTGACCGTGAACTGAAATACTCCCATTCTCCGGCCGTTAGGGAACCGAAAGTCGCCGAATCAAACACCAACGCGCTGCGATCATATTCGATGTTCAGGTTGAACCCGGCCACCGGCATCGTCGTGTCGCTGAAGACCAAACCCACAATAAACTCGCTGCCCGCTGTAGCGTTGGAATCACATCTGATTGCCACGGTGCTGTAGGGAAGTGTCTGGCTCTGTTTGGTCGCGGGTTGATCGGTGCCCTCACCAATGAGGATCACCGACAGCAGCGCCGTGCCTAAACATAATAGCATTGTCCTGGTCTCAGTAGTCAACATGCTCAGTCATTATACACATCATTGCTCTCAATGGCAGCAGTATCCTCCTTAATATCTCCGCGAAAAGCCGCTGACGCGGCGCCGACGTTTTCGCCGACAGGCTGGCAGCCGCACCAATTGCGGCCATTCGGCTCTATTTCTCTTGCTAAACTCGCTTGCCCTATGTATATTGTTATTGTCGTACTTGCGCCAATATGAGCCAAAGAGATCACAACTTCTTTCAACATGGTTGCCAACAAGAGCAGTAGTAGGAGAAGTGTTCCATGAAGAGGTCTGCTAAGGTTTGGGCGATGGTCATCGTCGCCTTGTTCACTGCGGCATCAAGCTATGCCGTCGATCTGTCCAAGAGCATCATACTCGACGTCCCCGACGAAATCATGACGCAACAGTTTGGTAGGATTCCGCCGCTGCAGCTTACGCCGCAGGAGAAGGCAGCGATGGATGGTTTCCGCTTCGCCGGTGATACGCTTAAGGTACTGGCAATTCTCGTTGACTGGAACAACCGCCCCCATACTTATTCACGCGAGACATTCGATACGTTGTTGTTTTCCCGCAATGTCTTGCCTTATGGCTCGGTGGCGGACTATTACCATGAAGTTTCCTATGGCAAGTTGGCTGTAGTCGGCGATGTCATTGACTGGTACAATGCCGGATCGTATTATGGTGGAGGCTATGACTTCCAGAGCTTGCTGGCGACACTTGATCCGCAAATTGACTATTCGCAGTTTGATGGCAACAACGACGGCGATGTCGACGCGGTCGTGTTCATCCGTTCCGGCAACGGGCAGGAAGACTCGCATGATCCGCAGGACATCTGGTCGTACGCCATGGTCGGCAGTCCGGGCACTGGGGCCGGTCCATTTGATGGCAAGCGAGTGCCCCGTTGGAATACATCTCCGGAAACTCAACCATTGCACAATCCGACCCGTCCGGCTATGCTAACCGGCGTCGACTCTCTGAATTCAATTAGAGTCTTTTGCCACGAACTGGCGCATAACGTCGGACTCCCTGATCTATACGACTACGATGACAAGCTGGTCGTCTCTACTTTCTATACACCCGACGACAACAACGATCACCCCGTATATGACTGGTGCACGATGGGCTATGGTGGCTACGGCATTTTGTCGATCAAGTCGCTGATTCCGTCACACTTATGTGGCTGGAACAAGAGAGAAGCCGGATGGATCACGCCGATCGTACTTGACAAGGGAACCTATGGCGCCCTGACGATTCACAACATCGAAACCACCCCGGACAGCTCGCTCTACATCCTGCCTATTGACATGACGCAAGGTGAGTACTTCCTCCTCGAATACCGTAATCCTCAGTCGACCGGCCAGTTTGATAAGTTTGATTCTGACTTTAGCTGTTACTTCCATCCCAAGTTGTCACTCGGTTGCGACCCACTCGACCGGGGGTTATTGATCACCCATGTACACGATTCGCTGGGCGCCAACTACTGGCGCATCAACAGCGGTACGCCGGATTATCCGCATTACACTGTCGCCGTGGAGGACGCCGGCTACAATCCATCCCACGACTATCATAGCAACCCCGGCGGCAACGTCAGCGATTCGGCCCAGTGGTGGTATCCGTATGAGTCACGTAAAGGAGCACTCTTCTCTGACAACGTTGCCGGCCAGAACACTTTCAGCCCGACGTCGTATCCGAGCAGTGATGGCTACAGCGGCCCAACCGGCATTACGGTTAGAGTTGATTCGATCAGAGGCGACCGCTTGTATGCCTACGTCGCTTCTGACAAAGATGGCGACGGTATTGCCGACGATATCGATAACTGCCCTTCAGTCGTAAATGTCGATCAGGCAGATGGTGACGGCGATGGTGCTGGCGATGCCTGCGATAACTGTCTGACTCTAAGCAATCCCGATCAGGCCGATATCGACAAC
>JAPLUP010000696.1 GCA_026397575.1 Candidatus Zixiibacteriota bacterium | reverse complement strand
ACTCAGGATGGTGCTACTTTGAGCCAAGCGCTCACATATTGTGATATGCTAATCAACGAGGCCGATTGTCCGATAGGCAATGTTCCTGCCTGGTTCATGCCGGGGTATCCAAACAGACTTGAGATAATGCGCTATCTGAAGGCGAGTTTTGTCGCGGGATTGATCAATATCGGAGTCAAGTTGCCCTCTGGGCAGATTCCGCTGGATATCATGAACATCGCCTACAAAACTGGATTGGAGAGCAACTCGATTCCGTCCGGCTACAGTCTGGATCAGAACCAGCCTAACCCGTTTAACCCATCTACTTTAATTCGTTTCGCAGTACCGAAAGCCGGAGATGTTCAACTCCAAGTGTTGAACATTCTTGGACAGAAGGTCAGAACCTTAGTAAACGAATTCAGGGCGGTGGGAACCCATGAGGTTCAGTGGGATGGTCGAGATGACAACGGCAATGCCGTCTCTTCAGGAGTCTACCTGTATCGAATTCAGGCAGGGAACTTCGTTGAGACCAAGAAGATGGTGTTGATGAAATAAACTCGCACCAACATGCTGCTATGAGCCACCGGCTGGGATATCTCTGGGCTGATATTGGCTTTGGAATGGCTTTCGGCCGGAAGCGAGATTCGACGCGTGATTACTTGCACAAGTCGGCGATGATCTTCTCCAAGTGAATAAGCTTCACCGGCTTTGGCAAATAGTAGTCAATCCCGTCGGTTGCGACCATGCGCTGGGTGCCGCCAAAATCGAAGGTGGACATGAGAGCAAGCTTGGTTGCCGGTTTGGTCTGCCGGATGTGCTTAAGCAGGCTGACACCGTTCACCTTCGGCATGCGTGAATCAGCGATGACCAAGTCGTAGTCGCATTCTCTAAGCTTGAGAAACGCCTGCTCCGAGTTCTCCACGCTCTCGGAGGCTACGTGGAGATGGTCCAGCATTTCAACAATAATCTTCGCCGTTTTGCCGAAATCATCGACGATCAGTATTTTCTTGTCATGGTCTGGCATTGACACGATCCTTTTCCCTACTGATAGTTTCGGAAGATTTCCTCGCTTCCTTAGCGAATTTTTGTGGATTGCAGGTTCTGATTGCCTGGAACGCACTGAATGTGGTATGTTGGCCGATCAGTTGGCCGGATGAAGTTAGCTGATGACTCGAAACGCGACACGGCGATAGCAGCGCCAGACGACTACTAAGTGAATGATGGTCACACAGTTTCCCTATCTCTTACTCTTGAGTTTTCTGTTCGGGCTCACGGCGAAGTCGAGATGGCCAATAATTGCCCTGCTGTTTCTGATCGCAACACCGATATTCTCGGCGAAAGCATCCGTGGAACGATCGGAAGGTCTCACTAGTTCGGCGGGCAAGATAATCCGTTCAATCCGCTACCAAGGAAAGTTCAAGCTGAAAACCTCGATTCTCAGTCGTGAGATCGATTCGCGACCCGGACAAAAGCTTGACAGCAAACGGCTTGAGCGTGATCGGAAGAAAATCGACGGGCTCGGTGTTTTCTCGGAGGTGCGTCCGGAAGTGACGGACGAGGGCGACTCGGTCGATATCGTGTTTAATCTCACGGAAATCTGGACACTTACCCCGTTGATCTCGGCCGGCAAAACCGACGACAGTTTCGATTGGATGATCGGAGCCCATGAACGCGACCTCGCCGGCTATCTCTGCAACGTCCGAGGTTTCTACCGCCGTTTTGAGGGTGAGAATTCCTATGCGCTTGATGTCACTTTGCCGAGAACGCTGGGGCGAGATTTTCTGGTGGGATTCAGCGCAGCTTATGAGGGGCAGAAAGACCTGGTCATCATCGATGGTGTCGAAACCACATATCGGTATCTCAACAGATTTATCGCTGCAGATCTTGGCTTTCGCGCGAGTGAGAAGGTCTATCCCAGCCTGTTCGTGGGCTACAGTCGGGAGAACTGGAGCCTGGTATCTCCTGCCGAGCCCCCTGCTCGGGCGCGACGGGAACTCGATTATCCACGCTATATGTTCGGCGGCGCCTTGAGTCTGGGGCGAATCTATTCCGATCATTTCTACTTTGAGGGAGTGCAATTAACGTCAGCCGCGACCCTGATCCGGGAACTTCCCGGCAGTCGCTTCGAAAAATGGCGGCTGCAGTTTACCGGACGTGGATTCGCCGTGATCTATGACATCAACCTGTGCGCGCGCTTGCAGTATTCGACATCTTCAAGCGATGAACGCCTGCCACCCTACACGCTCTCCGGGAGCTACAACGTTCGCGGCTATCGCGATAAATATGACCGCGGTGATCGT
>JAPLUP010000422.1 GCA_026397575.1 Candidatus Zixiibacteriota bacterium | reverse complement strand
CTTCCTCTGAAAGCTGCGGTGGCTTTCAACAGCGTTTCGCAAGGATTCCGTGCCGCGCTCTCTTTCAACTCGACCTATTTCAAGACCAGCTTCAAAGTTTGGAAGGAGTACACGGACTTCGGCACCATTGAAGCGACCGTTGGCGACAAACTGAGTGGCCGTGCTATCGCAGGAGTTTTGGTCACAGTCCTTGGGGATGAGGATAACCCGATGCATCCCGCTCACGAACAGACTACCGATAACAGCGGCTTCGTCCGCTTCGAGAACATCGGCGTTGGCGAGAAATCGCTACAGGCAACCAAGGCCGGCTACAATGCCAAGACCGTTGGCGTCACGGTCGAAAAAAACAAGACTGTCAGTGTTGACATCGTTATGGAAAAGCAAGAAAATTCAACCGGCGGTGTCTCCGGCATAGTTGTCAACGAGATTTTCTCCAAAGCGCGGCAGGATCCGATGTATGCTACGCACGACACGCTTTTCAATGGCCAGCTTTTCATTTATGCCCGCGGACAAGTAGCGGGACAACCATACGAAGATTCGCACGCGATTTACAATGGACGCTATACATTCGTTACCCTTCCTGCTGGCACCTTCTGGATTGTTGCGATTCATCCTGACAATGATTATGCCCCCGACTCGCTGCAGGTCACTTCGGTTGAGAATGAAACTCACGATGCACCGCGCGCATTGCGGATGTCACCTAAGGGAACCATGTCTGTTGAATTCTATATCGATGCGAGTTCCTCGCCGCAGAGGTACGACTATCCGATTGTGGTAGCCTCGGCGCCAATACCGACAACGGAGGGGCGTACAATAATGGCAATCGCCGGCGGGGTCAAGGATGAACAACAGCTCACTTTCATTATCAACTTGGGGCGAGTAACAGGTCCCGACCACTACCCAATCGGCCCGATAGAGGGACATTCCTCACCTAGTTGGAACGATGGCGGCTACGTCCAGGAATACATCACTGCACTGCTAAAGTGTCAGCATGACGGCGGATCCTACAACATGCTGTTCACGGTCGAAGGTGATCCAAACAATCGAGGGTGCGACTGCGGAATCACCGATCTTGGCATGTTATACATAACTAAGTGGGGCACAAATATCGGAGATGTCATCGAGGGATCATTCGATTGCCACCTGGCAGGATCCAAGACTTGCGAATGCAATGGGATCGATGACAATCACGATTACATACCTGATCGCTGGGATGTTGTCTGTCAGGTACTGAACTTTACAGACGTGAAGTTCCGCATGGTGGTAGGGAGTGTCGCGATCTTAGCGCCGTCATCCCCACAGATGAAGCTGGAATCCGGGCAACCACTCTTGTTTGCGCCTGGAGAAGCGACAACATCTCATTAGCATCAGCACAGTTACGCGACAGAGTTGAGTTAATCACTCGACTCTGTCGCACATCTGATGACTTGCTGCAGCACAGCAATGCACTGGAGCACCCTCGGGACGTCCCCTTGTGAATTCGTTGACAATCTCCTGTCCGGTGCGTATTCTTGCTTTCTGATGAGAAGCGGCTCGTGGCAGCCGTGGAGAAAGGATTGCAACTGTGGAAACGATGTGGGCTGGTGTCAAAACGTCACGTGCAAGAGGCGTCGAATTCAAGCAGGTTCCGATACCGAAAATCAACGATAGTCAGGTTCTGATCAAAGTCAAGGCCGCGTCAATCTGCGGCACTGACAAGCATATTTACAACTGGGATAATTGGGCGCAGGGACGACTTAAGCCACCGCTAATTTTCGGCCATGAATGCTGTGGCGAAGTGGTCGAGATCGGCAAGGGAATCAGAGGACTCAAAGTCGGGGACTTCATCGCCGCCGAATCGCATATCCCCTGCGGTGTCTGCAAACAGTGCCGGATGGGGAATATGCACATCTGCGACAATCTGGTAATCCTGGGTGTCGACACCGACGGCATTTTCGCTGAGTATGCCGCTTTGCCCGAAATCGTCTGCTGGAAGGTCGCCAAGTCGCTTGATCCGGCAATCGCCTCGATTCATGAGCCGTTCGGTAATGCGACCTATGTTGTCATGTCGGGGAACGTTTCGACCAAGAAAATCGCGATTATCGGTGACGGCCCGACCGGCGCGTTTGCCTGTGGTATCGCCAAAGCCGTTGGGGCCGAGAAGATTTACAGTCTCGGGATGATTCCCTTCAACCTCGATATCTGCCGCGAGATGGGCGCTCATGACACCATTGATGTCACCAAAGATAGCAAATTCATCGAGCGCGTTGTGGACGAAACCCACGGCGGCGTCGATGTCGTTCTCGACATGGCGGGCAATCAGGCCGCCAATGACAGTGGCTTCAAGCTGCTCCGCAAAGCCGGCACCTATGTCATGTTCGGCCTGCCATCACAACCTGTGACACTCGACATTTCCAATTACATCATCTTCAAGGGGGCCACGGTAATCGGCATCAACGGGCGCAAGATGTTCGAGACCTGGTATCAGATGTCGGCCTTGCTCTCCGGTGGTCTGGTCGATCCGTCACCAGTCATCACACATCGATTTCCCTTTGGCGATTTTCTCAAGGCATTTGAAACCGCCACGTCCACAACAACACCAACAGCGAAAGTTGTGCTGATGATGTAAGGGCCAAAGCAGGCAAGAACACATTGAGTAGACGTCAAATCCCCGAAACAGGATTGCCCGCGGAGAGACTGGATTCCTTAATCGCTTCGTTCGAGAGGTTCTTCGACTCTAACTGGCTGCGGTACCACCCAGAACATCCCGCCGGAAATATCTGGAAAAGGCGGGACTTCATCGCATCGATAGAGATTCTGACCTTTGGCGCAGCATTAGAAGCGCTTGAAAAATCCGCTTCGGCAAAAATGCAGCGGGAGTACAGACGCCTTCTCAGGAGTCCAAAGCTCGGAGACGTTGCTGGTGCGGCCACCGAAATTCTTCTGAGCTACATGTTCGATACTGGAAGCCAAAAGATTAGCTTACCCAAACCTGGTAACCCCGGCTATGATCTTATTTTGACTCTTGTAGACGGTGAGTCCTATTGCATCTCCTGCAAAGCGCTAACTAAGTCAAGTCATGAGATTGCGTTTAAGCAGACTGCTGCTGCATGTTACGAATATGCCGTAGAGAAAGCGACAAGAACAGGAAAGCCCTTCCAACTCCTCATCTTTCCCACTGGGAACACTAGCAGAAGGCATGTATCACCCAGAGCGGTCTGTGCATTCATTGATCACGCATTTGAGTCTTGGGATGCTAGAAATCCCTGGACCGACAATGATCCAGAGTGGTCAATCATCCTGGCACCAGAACGAGGTCTATCGACCACTCACAAACTGTATTCGGATGCACAATCTCTGTCTCATACATTCATCATGTGGTCGCATTTCTCCACTGACGAGCAATCTCGCTTCAATTTCAAGTTGTATGCAGCGGCAAAAAACATCTCCCGAGCAGTTGGCCAAATACCCGACAATTGCAGGACTGCTATCATCATTAAGTTGCCATTCTCCGTCTCAATCGGCATGGCGAAGTCATGGCTTCAGAGCATTTTGAAATCACCTGCGCTGAGGACAATTACACGCATTTTTCTTTATCGCTCAGCCATGCTATTCGATGACAAAATCCAGGCAAGATATCTAAACCACGAATTTGAGTCGGTATCCAATCCATACTGTGGCGAATGCCAAAGCACTTCCCAGTCTTCAGACTCCATTTTTGAAATGCGGGCGCTAGTAGGAAAACGCGAAGCGCAGGATCCTAGGGCCGTACTAATGGCTGATAATCGCGCGCTGGATCTGAGTTATAAGTACGTGTTTCAGGAGGGGAAGCACTATTACGCAGACTCCGTGGCAGGGAGTGTGTCGTTTGACGTCAGAAATCAGACTGGCATACAGACCTTCCTAATCTTGTCAGGCCCCGGTCAAAAGGCTATGACGATGGAGGCCATTACCCCCGAAAATGATGAGCTGCTCCTGATTTGAATCCACCAGCCCGACAGGGTACCCCACTCTTGTAACCCACCCAGCGGGTGGGAATTGTGATTGCATCAACTCACTTTGGCATTTTTGATTCCATTATGACATGAGGGTCATGCAATGATTGATAGAGACCCGGTACCCCACAGCTTGCTGTGGGTTGGCTGAGAATACGGCCTTCGGTAGGTTAGGCATTCCTGCCTGACCGTTCTTTCTTCTCACCATCGGACAGGCAAGAATGCCTATCCTACTAACTCCGTCTTTGGACAATTTGTAACCCACCCAGCGGGTGGGAATTGTGTTGCATCAGCTCACTTTGGCATTCTATTTCCATTATGACATGAGGGTCATGCACTGCTTGAGAGAGACGTTGCAGGAGAAATCTGAAGCCCACCCGCTGGGTGGGTTACCCGCCGATGAAGCTTAGACATTATGATCACGACGGTCGCGCCAGATTCGTGACTCTCTGCACACACCAAGATGTTCCCGTCTTGACCAATACCCCTTTCAGGTCCGCTGTGGTCGAATCGATCTTGAGTGTCTGCAGAGACGGTAGGCTCCGCCTCCTCGGCTATGTGGTCATGCCTGAACACGTGCATCTGGTTGTCGTTCCCCCTGAGGATGGCGAGCTTGGCCCAGCTATTGGTGAAATGAAGCGGCAGTCCGCTCTTCTGATCCACGATCTGCTGCATACGCAGGCAAGCCCTCTGTTATCTCGGCTTTCTGTCGTCAGAAATGGCGTTCCGAAATTCGCGCTGTGGAAGCGGAGATGCTTTGATCACAACTGCCGTAGCGAGCGGGAAGTGTGGGAAAAGGTGAACTACTGCCACAACAACCCTGTGAAGAGAGGATTGGTAAAGCAGGCTGAAGGATGGAAGTGGTCAAGCTATCAATACTATGCCGATTCCCCTGACACGCTACTGGAGATCGATGCTGCCGGAGAATTCTGAAACCCACCCGCTGGGTGGGTTACAAACAAGGCATTCCTGCCTGACCGCATCTTTCTTCATACCATCGGACAGGCAAGAATGCCCATCCTACTAACTCCGTCTTTGGACGCACGGGTGCCAGCCAGTGTGGGATTTGTTTTGCCCATTGCATTAGAATCAGACGACAACCAAGCCAGCTATTGTTGCGGTATCAGGCGGTTGTATACGCCCCGGAGTTCACTTTCGGGAATTAGCGGACGACTAATGGTGTCGAGGGTCTCCTGACTTATTGCTCCGTTCTGTACTAGTTCCTCGCCGGCTCTTCTGGTAGCTTCGACGACAATTTCTCCCTCGCTGGTGAGCTTACCCTTTTGCTTCATCAGGAAGGCATGAGGTCTGATCACAGCTCCAGCGAATTCCACGCTGGCATCCTCGGCAAGTTCTCTAGCAATTGTCACGACGGTCTCAAAATTCCCCTTCTCCCACCATCCACCTGTGGACACCAGCAAAATTTTTCGGATTTTTACATCCTTACGAAATCTGGCGCGCGTTCGGCCGCCGCGAGTCTCGAGCAAGGGCTCAAGCAGGGGACAAAGCCTATTGATGATATTCTGCATCTCTCCTGGCAGGGGGATATAAACCGGGGTGGCCAGTATCAGAATGTCGGCATCCCACAACCGAGGATAAAGCAGATTCATATCGTCCTTAAGGCAACAGTTGCCGGGTTTTTTGTACCAGCAGTACATATTGGCGCAATTGCAGGACTTGACCTTCAGGTCCACGGCATAAGACAACTCGACATCGCATCCGGCATCTATCATTCCCTGCATCAATGGTGCAAGAAGCATCGCGGTATCTCCATGTTGCCTGCGAGGACTACCATTGATGGCGACTGCTCTACTCATCTTATCCTCCTTGAGAGTTTCGACCAGCTTCATTTCTTCTCCGCCGCTGCGGAATTCAGTTCCGTAGGTTGGAACCCCCGTGGTTCCGACGTGCGAGAATGACCCCACCCCCCGGTTTCGCTTTCAGATAACGCGCCAGGTCCCCTTGCACCAAAGAGGTCCAGTTTAGGGGTGGCAAGTCACGGTCGCCAAGGGCGACTTAAGGCCTGCGGCAACATCTGATGATTCTGCCGGGCAATGATACCTATTGACTTTCCAGTACCGAAATTCTCTTCTGCAAATCCTCGTTCTCGATTTTCAGTTCTTTGATCGCTTCGATCAGAACTGCCGTTAGGCGACCGTAGTCAACGGCGCGATATTCTTTATCACCCCATTTCGTCACCAACTCCGGAAATTGTTCTTCCACTTCCTGCGCGATGACGCGGAAGAAGTTGGGAAACTCGATGCGTGACAGGTGCCGGCAACGTCCAGTTTATAGGCCGGAGTAGGAGTTCCGATGCCTACGTAGCTTGCCGGACTTATGATAATGTGTCCAGCATCGGTTGTGATGTGACCATCGGTGCCGTCGTGATAGAGTTCGATGTATTTCCCCCAGCTACCTGTACCTGTCGCACTGCCGTGCACTTTCAAATGCGCGTCATACTTGCGGTTCGCTCCCCAAGCTGACATAAAAGAGAAATACTGGTTGTCATAATCGCTGCCGCAGATGACGGCGAGGGAGTTGTTGTCAAACTTGAGTCGATAGCGCCCGGCATCACCTTGCGTGGGGGTGCTCAGGGCAAGCTCGCCGTCGTTTTGGGAGAACAATGCTTTGCCATCAAGCCGCAACACCGTCGTGTCACAATCGTAGGTGCAGTTGATTTGCACTGGGCCTTCGAAGAGCCCCGCTAGTCCTCCACCTCCGACCGTGGTCTGGGCGTGAATCGCGGAACCATGGAAGCTATAGGCATACACACCGGAAGCTTCAGTGCTCGAGCCGTATACGCCAATGCCGCCAGAGCTCCCGCCGACGACTCCGGCATGAATGGCGCTATAACCTTCGACGCCAGCCTGCTGCCCACCAAGGTACCCATAGTTTGCATTGTCCTTGTATTCGCCATAAACACCGTAGTCACTGCTGCCGAGATAGCCGAAATTGCCGTTAGTCAAATAAAGTCCGTAGATGCCACGCACGCCAGTGCCTAACACACCAAATTCTCGCGCGCTCGAACCATAAATACCGCAGCTATCGATGCTGCTGCCCCGGACACCAACACCTCCGCCACCGTTCACGCCAAAAACGCCGATGTGGGAAGTCGCCTGAGCCTCGCCGTAGACTCCGGCATTCCCGCCTCCAATCGCACCCCATAAGCCGGTGGTGCTGTCCTTGCCAAAGACACCGAAGTTCTGGCTGCCGAGAAATCCGTAGTGATTGGTACCGGGATGGAAGCCAAAGACGCCTTTTGACCCGGTGCCGTAAACTCCGTATTTGCTGGCGCTGGAGCCGTAGATGCCAGAGCTGTCGATGCTACTTCCCCTGATGCCTACTCCACCGCTGCTGTTCTCACCGAAAACACCAACTTGGGAGATGCCCTGACCCACGCCAACCACTCCGGCGTTTCCGCCTCCGATTGCACCCCAGACCCCAGTGGTGCTGTCCTTGCCGAAGACTCCGAAATTCCCACTGCCAAGGAAACCGTAATGCCTGCTGTCGATGTGATAGCCATAAACCCCTTTGCTGCCGGTACCGTATACGCCATAGCTGTTGGCACTCGACCCGTGAAGTCCGTACTTGTGGGGGCTAACTCCCAAGACCGCAGCGGCATCGCCACTGGTCTCAACCCAAAGAGCCGGATTACTACTGTTGGCTTGATTATCGTTGCGGATAAGCGCGGCTAAGCCAGTGTTGCCGCTATTTTTGACCTCCAGTCTCGCGTTAGGACTGGATGTGCCAATACCGACATTGTCGGTGATCGTAGTCAGTCTTACGGCAGCACCGTCATCTGTCCAACCGCTGCCACTTCCACCACTGCTGCTCGATAGCGCATACTCGGCCGTATCTGCTTGTACGGCGCGGTGGGCGTAGGCAACACTGACGATCGGTATCAGCGTAGTGATTGCCGGACCGCCCTGAATCTGCACCTTCAGCCAGCGCTCCTCGCCACTGAAGATACTCATGTCAATCGGTTTCACTGAACCGAGCAGCACCTGAAAGAGGCCATCCTTGATTGATACCGCGGGTTGCGTTTCTGTCCAGAGACTGGTGATGCCGCCACCGTCGGCATACACTGTGAACACCAGACCAAGGGTCGTGTCCAGCGGCGTGCCGACCACATCGGTCAGGCGACCTTGATAGCTTATGAGTGACGGCACGTCACATCTCGCAGGCACCGCCGTGGCCAATACCACTGTGATCACGACTAGTGCTGCCAATAGCTTTGATTTCACCTGTTCCTCCTTTTCCGGGTATTGACACATGTCACACCCAGGAACTTCAGGGTGCCAATGAAATAGAACGAAGAATATGACTGTCTTAACTATTCCAGAACGGAGTGGCGTGGATGGCCAAACATGACCACCAGCGACATCCTGCTCAAATGAAAGATAGCACAAGCGAATGAAAAGTCAAGCTGTTCTTGGCTCCACACCTACGTGACTCCCTACCGCAGTGATTCCTTACTTGACAGTCGTTGTCGCAGGTCGTAGCTTTCGACTGCATTGTTGCGATCGAACTTCGACCGGAGAGTTTTTTCTCCGGAGGATACTTTGCGTCATGGCTGAGACATTCGCCGACGAAACCCTGGCCTTAAAGGCGGCGGAGTATGTTCGCGATGATTTCGATGGCTACCTCGCCGAATTTCGTGACATTACCCGACGCGCGCGCACCCGCTTCGAACAGAAAGACTGGAAAGCCATCCAATCCGACGCGCGCGAACGACTCGACCTTTACGAACAGGTATTGGCTCAGGTCGAATATCGGCTTACGCCATTGTTGGAGAATCGGCTGAGGGACAAGCCACTCTGGATGAAGGCCAAGCAGGAGTTTCCGCAACTCTTCGCCGACCGACACGACTTCGACCTTGCCGAGACGTTTTTCAATTCCGTGACGCGTAAAATCTTCTCTACGGTTGGCGTCGACCGCGAGGTTGAATACTTCCATCTGGAAAACAGAAGACAACATCCCCCGGAAGAAACGCCGGTTTTCCAGCGCTACTCCCGTGAAAGTGATACTGCCACGCTGATCAGCGCGATACTTGCCGACCGTCCTTGTGGCGTGAGTTTCGAGAACCTCGATCGCGATGCGGCGCTGGTGGCGCAAGAGATTGACCTTTATCTCTGGCCGTTGGTCGGTTATCGCGACTACGATGCTATCGATGTTATTCGTCCGCTGTTCTACCGGAACAAAGTCGCCTACATCATTGGCAGGATCGTCGCCGACTCACGCTACGTGCCGTTGATTCTGCCGCTTT
>JAPLUP010000714.1 GCA_026397575.1 Candidatus Zixiibacteriota bacterium | reverse complement strand
CTGGTTTCTATCCTTACTAACATGCCTTTGACGACGGATAAACCCTTAAGACAGGATTGCGCGGATTGCCGGCTGTGTATAGAGGCGTGCCCGGCGGGCGCGATAAAGGAAAACCCCTTGGATTTTGATCATACCCGGTGTTTTGAGAAATTAAAGGAATTCCAGAAACAGCGTTTAGTTGACCAGTATATCTGCGGGGTCTGCGTTAAGGTCTGCGGGGTGAGGTAAATCTATGTATTTATTATTAGTTGCCTTGGCTTTATTGATGGGTATCGGCGTGGGTTGGTCTATCGGCGCCAATGACGCGGCTAATTCCTTAGGAGCGGCTGTCGGCTCGCGGGTTTTAACCTTAAGGCAGGCGATTGTTTTAATCTGCATCTTCGGTTTTCTGGGGGCGGTTTTACAGGGCAGCCATGTGGTCTAGACCATCGGCAGGGGTATTGTGCCGATGAATGAATTAAGCAAAGACACGGCTCTTACCTATTGATGTAACACATGTTACGATTCGCGATGACCGACTAGAACGCCGTCTCGCTGAGCTGGCAACAACTCAACGCTGCGCATATACTGCATCACGCTGCACAGGAGCGATCCTTCATTCAAGCGAGGTCGCCAGGCGTTTGTCAAGATCCCCGGGCACTGTCATGTACTTGCCCGTCGCTTGGGCAACGACAACCCCTTTGCTGTTGCGTGCCCAACCGACCGTAAGGATTATTCTTCCCTTCTGGTCGGTCATCCGCCCCTCAAAAAGCAGCTCGTCACCAACCTCTGCTGGCGCCTTGTACTTGACCTCCATCGATGCCGTGACACAGCGGATATCCTTGGCCAAGGCAGCCTTGATCATCACTTCGTCAAGTACTGCCGCCAGCAAGCCACCGTGAACGATACCTTTGTATCCTTCATGTCGCCTATCGGGAAGCCATTTGGTACGAGCGACTTCCCCGTCTGAATAAAAGTTAAGGTTGAGGCCGATGACATTGTCTTGGCCACAGACAAAACAGCCCCGGTATCTTACAACTTCTCTTTCCATAAGACGACATATTGCCGAATGTCAACCGACATGTCAAACAAAAAAAGCCGCCCGGGCGAGGCGGCTTTGTGAATTGGGAATATGCCTGCAACCCTACTCGTAGGTCGGGGTCATTTGATAGCTGTATTCGGTGTTGCCGGTTGTGGCAGTGATCTGAGCAGTACCTGTGCTACTGAAGGTGACGGTTGCCGTCCAAGTTTCTTCGATCTCTGCAGCAGTGACCGTTGCTGTGAGCGTTATCGTACCTGAAGTGGCCATACCGGGTGTCCAGGGTTGGCTTACGGTCTGAACAAATCCGACAGTGTTAATAATTGCATTGAACTGATAATTGTCATGAACAGTACCGGCTATAGTCTGATAGTAGTCGTCCCACACGAACTTGCCACTGCCATCCAAAGTGCCACCACTGGTTGAATAACCGGTGTAGTCAACATTTACATAGGTGCTGGAATTCTGATGGCTGTCTCCACTCCCCTTGTATGTGTCAGTCTGGTGATGGATGAAATCCATCTTGCTGACGTGGTAGCTAAAGTATCGATCGACAGCATTGTTCTCAATGAAAAACCGAACGGAGTCTACCAGCGTGCGGTTGTAATCCGCTCCAGTTGTGAGACCCAGGTAGACAATGTTCCAGCCGTCAACGAAGTTGTGCAGAAGCGTATCCGCCGGGTTAAGTACGCCCCAGTCTGGACGCAAGTTTATGGTATCCTGCGGCGCGACTCTTCCAGGGCTGGCAGCAAAGCGAAGCATGATCGACATGGTTGAGTCGACTGAAGAAGCTATTGCCGCCTTCATGTTCTGGAATTCCGGCGCGTTGGGATCACCGACGACTTTGTTATTTCCGGTTGAATTATCGGAACAACCGGCAAAGGTGAAAAGAAACGCAAGGACAACGAGCAGTCCTGCCATGCAACTGCGGCGTAACATAATGACTCCTTTTGTTGTAATTAAGTTCCCAACAGTTTCTGATCCATCAGTACAAGCATTATCGCTTTCTGGATGTGTAGTCTGTTTTCGGCCTGATCGAAAACGACCGAGTTGGGACCATCCATAACCGAGTCCGTGATCTCGGCATTACGTAGCGCCGGAAGGCAGTGCATCACCAGGCAATCAGGTTTCGCCAGTCTAAGCAGGGCGTCGTTCACCTGAAAATCTTTCAGCAGCTCCGCCTTTTCCTCCGCCAAATGCTTCTGTCCCATACTCGCCCACACGTCCGTATAGATTACATCGGCAGCGGTAGCCGCTTCTTTAGGGTTAAATACAACCTCAACGCTCCCAACCTTCTCGGCCTCCGCCGCTTTGATCACAGTCTGATCAGGGAGTGTGCCGGGGTTGGTACCGATCACCAGCTTTATGGGATAGCGCCTGGCAAG